>JAAYWB010000070.1 GCA_012516855.1 Candidatus Cloacimonadota bacterium | reverse complement strand
GCTGCGGCAGATCTGGGGGGTTGGTTTCCAGGGGGTCGGGGGTTCCAGTGATGATGTTTCTGATATCTCCAACCAGCCCGCCTGATTCTTGAATGGCGGGCAAGCCGAAGATGAAGAACAGGGCAAGACCTGCGACGATCAGACCGATAATCAGCCAGAAATTCCATTCCAGATGGCGCTTGGGAAGTGGAAGCGGCTGGTCCTGGAGTTTTGCCAGGGATTGCGAAGCCCCCTTGGGCGCGAAAACTTCATCCTCTTCCACCGGCGGCAGGTTGTTCAAACCCCTAAGTAACGCCTCAAGGGAGGTGTTACGATGTAAGATGTTGCGGTGCAGGCAGTCGGAGAGGATTTTGTTCATGCTAACGGTGACGCCAGGGATGTGGGAAAACTTGTGCAGCTTCAGATTCTCGGAGCTGTAACTCGCTTTGTACAATACATTTCCGGAAAGCAATTGCGCGATGATGACGCCTAGGTTGAAAACCTCATCCCGCTCGTCCACTTCTTCGTATTTGATTCCTGATGAGAGGACGGTGATGGTGTTGGAATCCTCGGGTACCATAATTCCGCTGGGAGTGAGTTCATGCAGTGAAAGGCCCTGCTTGCGAACGGCTATCGCCGTCTGCACCAGTTGCTTGGCCACTTCACGCACGAAGTTTTCGCTCAGGCGCTCTTTGTTGTAAGCCTTGATCCTTGCCAGAGAATCACCGCTCACGAATTCCGTGGCCATGAAAATCGGATCATGGGTCTGATTGATCTCCGCGACCCTGGCTGTTTGAGCGGAACTGAGTTTGCCCATGCGTTTGAGCCTTTGCTGCAGGTCCATGATCGATTCAAGGTCGGAATACTTGTACTTGAAAAAGAGCTTGAGAACGTACCTTTTGCCCTCTTTATCCGCGATGTACTTGATTCCTTCTGGGTCTTTGTTCAGCATCCGGACTATGGTGTAACCGCAAAAAACGTCGCCCGGGTCCATAAGCTTGAAGACGGCATCGGTAACCTGGTCCCCGCCAAAACGCCTGATCACTTCAGGTGCCTCAGGTTGCGGCACCTGATTTTGTTCATTTACGCTGCCATCAAGGTCTTCGCGCCGCGTACCGCAATGCACGCAGAACTTGCTCTTTTCCGGGATTTTTTTCCCGCAGTTGCCGCAGTAGCGCATCAGACGGTCCTCGTGATCCTCATCCAGACCTGTTTGCCGTTGATATCGTATTCAACGAGGCCTTCTGTCGATGCCGCTTCGCTGAGTTCGTCGCAAAGAGTTTCACTCTGGATGAATTCCCCGTGAGCGTCCAGCGCGGCTTTGATCTCGTCGTCGCCAATCCATTCCACCATGATGCGGTCCATGATCTCGAAACCCTGTTCCTTGCGGCTGAACTGGATCTTGTTCACCAGTTCACGGGCATAGCCTTCGCAGATAAGCTCCGGCGTGAGAGCCGTGTCCAAAGCCACGAACATGTTTTTCATACTCTCAAAAACAAAGCCCTCGCGTGGCTGGATGTGCACAGCCACGTCTTCCGGCACCAGATCTATATCCAGGGCGGCAAGTTTGTAACTGCCAGTGTCATTAAAAGCTTTAAGAACCTCTTGTCCCTTAACGCGAGCCAGTTCCGAGGCAATGGCTTTCATCCGGTTGCCGTATTTGGGCCCCATCACCTTGAACTGAGGTTTCAGTTCGTAGCGCACAAAGTCTTCATCTTCCGATACATAAACGATCTCGTGGATGTTCACTTCCTCCTGGATAAGATCAAACATTCGTTCCAGGGTGGTTCGGTATTTTGCAGGCACATACATCTTCTGCAGAGGCTGCCGCACCTTGATCTGGCAGGCATTTCTGGCAGCCCGTCCCAACTGGACGATGTCTATGATAACCCGCATTTCCTTTTCCAGGGCAGGATCGATGTATTCGGTCTCGGATTGCGGATATGCGGCCAGATGGACGCTTTCGCCGGCCCCGAGGGAGAGGTAGAGCTCTTCAGCCAGATAGGGAGCGAAGGGCGCGATCATTTCAGCCACGCTCACAAGCACTTGGTAGAGGGTGCGGTAGGCATTGATCTTGTCTTCGGTGAGCTCCAGCGCCCAGAATCTGCGGCGGCTACGGCGCACATACCAGTTTGAAAGCTCGTCGATCACAAAATCCTGGATGGCGCGCACCACCTTGGTTAGTTCATAATCCTCCATCCAGTCGCGCACCTGGCCAATCAGGGTCTGCAGCCGGGAAACGATCCAGCGGTCGATCTCAGCACTCCGCTCCCAGTTCCAGAGATGGGCCGAAGCATCAAAGGAATCTATGTTGGCATAGGTGGCAAAGAAGGAATAGGTGTTTTTGAGCGTGCCGATAAATTTGCCGATGATTTCCTTCACGCCCTCCACGTCGAAGCGCGTGGGCACCCAGGGCGGACTTATCTCCACCAGATACCAGCGGATGGCATCGGCGCCGAAAGTTTGCATAACTTCAATGGGATCAACGGAATTGCCTTTGGACTTGCTCATTTTCTGGCCTTTAGCGTCCAGGATGAGGTCGTTCACCAGACAGCTTTTATAGCTGGAACGGCCTTTGTAAAGGGTACCAATAGCCAGCATGGAATAGAACCAGCCCCGGGTTTGGTCGATGCCTTCTGAGATGAAGTCAGCAGGGAATAGTTCGGAGTCGAATGTATCTTTATTTTCAAAGGGATAGTGCCACTGCGCGAAGGGCATGGAACCACTGTCGAACCAGCAGTCGATCACTTCTTGGGTGCGGTTCATGCCACCACCGCATTTAGCGCAAGTGAGCTTCACGTCGTCGATGTAAGGCCGGTGCAGTTCTATGTCTTCGGGCACCGGGGAGCCGTCTTTCAGTTTGCCGCGCTTCACCAGTTCTTCGATCGAACCCACAGAGCTCTTTTCGCCGCAGTCTTCGCAGATCCAGATGTTCAGCGGCGTGCCCCAGAAACGGTCTCGGGAAAGGGCCCAGTCAACGTTGTTGGCCAGCCATTCGCCGAAGCGTTTTTCGCCCACAAAGCCAGGATACCAGTCGATCTGGCGGTTTTGCTCCAGCAGTTGTTCCTTGAACTGGGTGGTGCGGATGTACCAGCTTTCGCGGGCATAGTAGATGAGCAGGTTTTCGCAGCGCCAGCAGTGGGGATAGCTGTGTTTAACCTGTTCGCGGCGGTAGAGGTTGCCGCTTTCCTTCAAGCTGCGGATGATGTCTTTGTCCGCGGTTTTCACGAAGATGCCGGCCCAGGGTTCGATCAGATGGTTGAATTTGCCTTCGGCATCCACCGGCTGGATGAAAGGCAGGTCATATTTTAGGCCGAGGGCATAGTCGTCCGCTCCAAAAGCCGGGGCGGTGTGCACTATCCCGGTGCCGTCATCCATGCTCACGTAATCTGCCAAACCAACATACCAAGCGGGTTTTTCTGGCTTGATGAAACTGAAAAGCGGCTGATAGCGGCGCCGTTCCAGCTCGCGGCCGGGAAATTCTCTCAAAATCTCGTATTCGCCTTCCAGAGTTTCCAGCCGGGCTTTGGCCAGGATGTAGTTTTCCTCCAGATGGCGAACCTTCACGTAAGTTTCGTCAGGATGCACAGCCAGCGCCACATTCGAAATCAGCGTCCAAGGCGTGGTAGTCCAGGCCAGATACCAGGTGCCGTCTTCGTCCAAAGCCTTGAATTTCACGAAGATAGAGGGATCCTCCACGTCCCTGTAGCCCAGCGCCACTTCGTGGGAAGAGAGCGGCGTTCCACAGCTTGGGCAGTAAGGCACGATCTTGTGCGCCTTGTAGATCAGCCCGCGGCGGAAAAAGTCGTCCAAAATATGCCACACGCTCTCTATGTAGCTGTTGTGCATGGTGATGTAAGGATCGTCGAGGTCGATCCAGTAGCCCATCAGTTCCGTCATTTCCTGCCAGAGGTCAAGATAGCTCCAGACAGATTCTTTGCAGGCCTGGCAAAATTTTTCCACCCCGTAGTCTTCGATCGCTTTCTTATCTTCCAGTCCCAGTTGCCGTTCCACTTCGATCTCCACTGGCAGTCCGTGGGTGTCCCAGCCGGCTTTGCGTTTAACCTGGAAACCGTTCATGGTTTTGTAGCGGCATACCAAATCCTTCAGCGTGCGTGACAGCATGTGGTGGATGCCAGGTTTGCCATTGGCTGTGGGAGGGCCTTCATAAAACACGAATTGGGGTGAGCCCTTGCGCAAATCGATGCTTTTTTGGGCCAGGGAGTGCTCCCGCCAATAGGCGCGGATACGCTCCTCCAGATGCCTGGGGTTTTCTTTAAGGTCTATGCTTTTGAACATTTAAACTAAAATTGCGTCCTTGAGTTAAGCTGGCCCTGGTTGGGCCTGATTATATGGCCGGAAGACGCGGAATCTTCACTCAGCCGATCTTTTTTGAATGTCCCGGACGCCTCTGGCCGGGAACGAAATTCTGCCTGGCTTGCAGATTGGTTTTCTTGTGTTCATGGGCCGTGGGGAGCACACGCTCCTCTTCCGCTTCTGTAACCTGCTTTTCCTCAAAGAGTTCGCTGAAGTGCTCCTTCAGTTCCTCATGCTCGGAAACGTAGGTTTTCCATTCTTCCATGGCGGCATCCATGTTCACGCAACGGGTGCAGAGGACCAGCAGGTTTTGGTCTGTTGTGCCGATCCAGCCGCGGTCGTAGCAGTTGTCGCAACTCTTTTTGCGGCGATGCTTTGCCGCGATTTGCTGGGCTGCTTCCAGATGCTTGTCGTCAAGCTTGAACATAATGTCTCCTTTTCCCCGGTCAGCGCTTGCCTTTTGGGCAAGTACAGCCGCGGGATGCTGTTGTCTTCAGCCAGTTATACCATTATTTTTACCGGCGCATTTCTGAAAAGGATTATTTTCAGCCGGCTGGCAGGGCGCTATTTCTTTTTGCGCGTCTTGCTGGCCGCAGGCGGGGCTGGTTCGACGTTTTCAGCCGCTTCCGGAGCGGCTTTGGCAGCCGTGTTTTCCGCGAACTGCAGCGGCTCTGTAATCACCGACTTTTTCAGCTCCACCCGCACGATCGGTTCCAGGCGGTGGGTTACAACAAAGAGATTCTTGTTGCGGCTGAGTTCCAGCTTTTCTTCCGGCGTCATCGCCACGATCTCTTTCAGGTTCACGATCCTTTCGATCGCTCCGGTGGCCATGTCCACGATTTGGACAAAGGTTTGCTTTTCGGCCATGAAATCTACCTCCATTGTGTATTTATCAGGAAATCTTTTGCAAACGTCAAGCACAAAATCCAGATACTCGTCGCGGTGGGATTGATACCAGATGCGAAAAGCGCGGCATTTCCCCACCCGACGGCAAACCGCGCAGAGGGGCGGCGTCACTTCTCGGTGGCGCTTGATTTCGCAGGCGTGGAGTCTGGATTTTTTCATAGCTGGCCTTTTCTCTAAAAAGCCTCTCCCTGTCAAGAAATATCGGCGTCAACACGGCAACGAATTACCCCGCCTTGGGCAGGTTCACAGACTTGTTATACTGCGCTTGGAGCAGGTCATAGGCGTCTTCCCTGTTGCGGGTTAGCCTTAGCGCGAAATTCAGCAATGGTCTTTCGTGCGTGTTTACAACAAAAGCCAGGACCCACCACTTCCGCGGGCGGAAAATGCTGGACAAATTTGGTAGCGCCTTTCAAGAGGCTTAAATCCAAATTACAGACAGGTCCAAACATGAAAGATAACTCCACGGAGATGTTTATCAACGATTCCAACAGCGCCTTCAGCCGCAGCCGTGTCAGCTTTGGGCTGAACGGCAAATCCAGAAGGCGAGCCACACCTTCCCCAGATGCGATTTTGCCGGCCCTGGAGTGAACAATCAGATGCGGGCAGTAATCGATATCGGTAGCAATTCCGTCAAATGCGTTGTGGCGCAGGGAGTTGGGACTGACTTTCAGGTTATTCGTGAATTGAGCCGGACCACCCGGCTGGGTGAAGAATTGGTCGTCACGGGCATGATTGGGCCCGAAGCGGCTGAGCGCAGCCTGGCTTATCTGCGCGAGCTAAGTGACATCTGCCGGGATTATGGGGTGAAAAGTGTTGTCTGTGTCGGCGCTGAAACCTTGCGCAGGGCGTCTGACGCGGAGCAGTTTGCCCGCCGGTTGAACTGCCTTACAGGATGGGAGTTGCGCGTTCTCACACCCGAAGGGGAGGCGCGGTTGAGCTTTGAGGCTGCTTCAGCGCTGGCTCCAACAGATGGAGACTTTGTTGTGATAGATTCCGGCGGGGGCAGCACCGAATTCAGTTTTGGGTCCAAGCAGGGGCTGAAAACCTGCCACAGCCTTCCCCTGGGCGCGCTGACGCTCACCAGTTCCTTTATCCACGGCGATCCGCCGGACTCCGAAGAACTGAGCTATCTCAGAAACCACGTCCGCGGCCTTTTGCAGAGTGAGTTTCCCCGCTCGGGGAAGCAGCATGCCGTCGCCTGCGGCGGCGGAGTCTGTGCCCTGGCGGCAGTGGCAATGGAGTTGGAAGATTTTGAGGCTGAAAAGGTGCAGGGACTCTGGCTGTCCCAAACGGAACTGGAAAGGCAGATTGTTCTCTACGGCAGTGTCACAGAGGCGGAACGCGCTCGCATAAAGGGTTTGCCACCTGGCAGAGAAGCGATAATACTGGCCGGGGCACTGGTTCTGGAAGAAATCCTGCTACACTTTGAGCTAAAGGGCGCGAGCATTTCCAGCCGGGGCATCCGGCACGCTTTATTGGCCGAAATCGATCCAATCTGGTTCATGCCAGTCAACTGACCCTGCCAGTTCGGACTTCTCTTTTGGCTGGACCTTAACCCTCTTTATAAAGCCAGCGTTTTCTCTCCCGCACAATCCCCGCTTGAAATGCGGGCATTTGGAGGGAGCAATGCAAGAGGCGGACCGGAAGGGGCTAAGGAACGACTGACGCGGGATGAACCGCTTTAACAACAGGAACAGACCCTATTTCAAAAAAAGATGGTGGGCCCAGAGGGAGTCGAACCCCCGACCGTCCGGTTATGAGCCGGAAGCTCTACCAACTGAGCTATAGGCCCCTCATCATTGTCACTCCTTTCATTTTCAGGCCTTTATTCTGTCAAGCAAAATCGGTTTTTGTGAAAGGAGGAACGAGTTTTGAATACAGTAATGAACAGCGCTTCAAAGCATCCCGGCGCCATTCCCACAAGCTATTCTGTTGCCTGCGTTCGCTGTATAGTCAGGATGAGCTCAGAGCCCAAGTTTCTGACAGGCAGCTCGAGCGGCTTCCTGTTGAGCGGTCTTTTTGGTGTTGCCTTTGCCGCGTCCAAGCAGTTCGTTGCCCAGGTGGGTTTCCACAATGAAGGTTTTGTTGTGTTCCGGGCCTTCCTCGGCGACGGTCACATAGCGGGGCGGTTCCTCGCTGTGGGCCTGGAGGTGTTCCTGGAGGATGCTTTTGTAGTTCACCAACTCGTTGCGGTTCACCGTGGTTTCATAGTCGGTGAGGATCTGGTTTTTGATGAATCTGGTGGCGGAGGCGATGCCGCTGTCCAGGTAGATGGCGCAGATGAGGGCTTCAACGGAATCGCTGAGGATGGAGGATTTTTTGGCGCCGCCGGATTGCTGTTCCTCGGGGCTGAGCAGCAGGTATTTGCCCAGGTCGAGGGCGTTGGCTTTGAGGGTGAGATAAGTTTCGGAGACGATCTTGGATTTGAGCTTGCTGAGCTTGCCCTCCTGCTCGTCGGGATGGCGTGAAAAGAGCTCTTTGGAAACGATGAAACCGAGGATGGAATCGCCCAAAAACTCCATTCGTTCAAAGGGCGAGGGGGTTTTGTGGTCGCCAAAATTGCGGCGTAGATAGGATTTGTGGGTGAGGGCGGCGCGCAGCAGGGTGGGGTCGTGAAAGTTGTATTCGATCTTTTTCTGCAACTGGACCAGGCTCTTTTCCCACTTGGGATAGTGCTCGGCTATCTTTTTGCCGTTGAAGTATTCAACTATCCTGTGTATGATCTTTTTCAATCTTGCCTCTGTTCATCCGGCCAGCAAATCCCGCCACAGCGGCCCTCCGGGGACGCGGGGATCAGATGTATTTTTTGATCACGAGGGCGGAATTGTGCCCGCCAAAGCCCAGAGAATTGGAGAGGGCATAAATGACCTCATGATTCTGCGGGGTGTTGGGCACGTAATCCAGGTCGCAATCGGGGTCCGGCTGGCTGAGGTTGATGGTGGGGTGCAGGATGCCGGTCTCGATGGTCTTAACGCAGACGATGGCCTCGATTCCGGCGGCTGCGCCCAGCATATGGCCGACCATGGATTTGGTGGAATTGATCTTGAGCTTGTAGGCGTGGTCACCAAAGCAACTTTTGAGGGAGTGGGTTTCTCCTTTGTCGTTGAGAGGGGTGGAGGTGCCGTGGGCGTTCACATACTGGATGTCGGCGGGGCTGATCCCGGCGTCGGCAATGGCGCCCAGCATGGCTTCGGCGCTACCTGAGCCGTCGTCGAGGGGAGCGGTGATGTGAAAGGCATCGTCGGTGGCGGCATATCCGGCAAGTTCGGCATAAATTGTTGCTCCGCGGGCTTTGGCATGTTCCAGTTCTTCCAGCACGAGGAAGGCGGCTCCTTCGCTCATCACAAAGCCGTCGCGTCCGGCGTCGAAGGGACGGGAAGCGCCTTTGGGATCGTCGTTGCGGGTGGAAAGGGCCCTCAGGGCGCAGAATCCGCCGACGGAGAGTGCGGTCACCCCGGCTTCAGCGCCGCCGCTGATGATGATATCGGCATCTCCATACTGGATGGCGCGGAAAGCGGTTCCGATGGCGTGGTTGGCGCTGGCGCAGGCGCTGGCAATGCTGAAGTTGGGGCCTTTGAAGCCGTGTTCTATGGCGATGTGGGCAGCGGCTATGTTGGATATCATTTTGGGGATGAAAAAGGGGCTGATCCGGCGCGGGCCCTGCAGGTGGTTTTTGATGGTCTCTTCCTCGAAGGTGTAGATTCCGCCGATGCCCACTCCGGTGATCACGCCTACGCGGCGGCCGTCCTGCCTGGCAGAATCTATACCAGCGTCCTTAACAGCCTCGCGGGCCGCCACCATGGCAAAGTGGGTGAAGGAATCCATCTTGCGGGCTTCCTTGAGGTCGAAATGCTCTTCGGGATGAAAATCTTTTATCTGGGCGGCGATCTTGGCGGAAAGGGCTGAGGTGTCAAAGGAGGTGATGGTATCCACTCCCGACACACCGTTCACCAGGTTGTTCCAGGTTTCAGCCACATTGTGCCCCACCGGGGTCAGGGCTCCCATGCCTGTAATAACCACTCGTCTTTTCATATCTTGATCCTCTTGTTCAGTTTGCCTGCCGGCGGGTTTTGGGAAAAGCCGGCAGGGATTTTCGCGTTTGGAAAAAGGGTGGAATCAATCCTGATAACTGAAGCTATCAGGATTGATTCACGGTTTTGGGGGATTAAGCCAGCTTTTCCTTCAGGTAGTCGATGGCTTGTCCGACTGTGCGGAGCTTGTCCTGATCTTCATCAGGGATATTGATCGAGAATTCTTCCTCAAATGCCATGACCAATTCCACAGTGTCCAGGGAATCGGCACGCAGGTCTTCGATGAAGTTGGCGGCGGGAACAACTTGAGATTCCTCCACGCCGAGTTTGTCCATCACGATCTGTTTGACTTTGGCTTCAATATCCATTTTTCCTCCTATGATTATTGAAGTTAGGTTTTCTTTCTATATTGAATGGTTTCCCGTTCAACGCTTCAGTGCATGGTCAGACCGCCATCGACGGCAATGGTCTGGCCGGTGAGGTAGGAGCTGTCGTCCGAGGCGAGAAAGAGGCAGACCCTGGCGATGTCTGCCGGGGAGCCCATTTTCTGCAGCGGGATGGCTTTTGCGTAGGAAGCCACCACCTCGGCAGGAAGGGTTGCGGTCATCTCCGTCTCGATGAATCCTGGAGCAATGGCGTTCACGCGCACGCCCCGGGAGGCGAATTCCTTGGCGCAGCTTTTGGTGAAAGCGATGAGGCCGCCTTTGGAGGCCGCGTAGTTGGCCTGGCCGGCGTTGCCTATGATGCCGATAACGCTGGCGATGTTGATGATGGAGCCGCTTCTGGCCTTCATCATGTGTTTGAAAACTTTCTGGGTGCAGATGAAGCTGCCGCTGAGGTTGATTTTCAGCACCAGGTCCCATTCCTCCTGCTTCATGCGCAGCAGCAGATTGTCGCGGGTGACGCCGGCGTTGTTCACCAGGCAGTCTATCCCGCCGCGGGCGCTGACTATGGAGGCAAAAATGGCTTCCATGGCTTCACCCTGGGTTACATCGCCCACTTCACCGGAGGCTGAGAATCCACGCTGGGCGAGGCTTTGAACGGCTTGGTCCACGCTGTCGCGGGCCAGATCTACGATCACCACATGGCTGCCCTGGGCGGCAAAAGCTTCCGCTATCGCGAAGCCGATTCCGCGGGCAGCGCCGGTGATTACCACTGTTTTGTTCTGAAGGTTGTAGTTCGCAGTATTCATATCTTCATTCTTTATAATGTTTTTAGAGGGCGCTGAGCAAATCGTCCAGCTCCTCCATCCAGCCAAAGTTTAAAACCTTGGCTTCTTTGTCAATGTTCTTGATCATGCCGCTTAGCACTTTTTGGGGCCCGAACTCGATGAAACGGGTGATTCCGGAGGCCAGCATGGCCTTTACACTGTCCACCCAGAGCACCGGCGAAACCACCTGGCGCACCAGCTTGGCGCGGCTGACAGAGCCCTCTGTGGCGGGCGCTGCGTCCACATTGGAAATCACGGGGATTTCAGCGTCGCGGAACTCCACCCTGGCCATCTCCACCTCGAGCCAGTGGCTGGCTTTTTCGATCAGTGGAGTGTGGAAGGGCCCGCCCACGACCAGCGGCAAAACCCTCTTGGCGCCTTTGGCGGAGAGGATCTCGCGGGCTTTGGCGACCCCGGCTTCTGTGCCGGAAATCACTGTCTGGATGGGGGTGTTGAAGTTCACCGCGCGCACCAGGCCTTCAGCTTCAGCTTCGGCGCAGGCTTCAATTACGGCCTGGGCTTCCAGCCCTATCACGGCAGCCATGGCAAAGGGGCTGCCGGCGTTGGCTTCTATCATGAATTCCCCGCGTTTGTGCACCAAATGCAGAGCGTCCTGCCAGTCCAGGGTGCCGTTGGCGACCAGGGCGCTGAATTCGCCCAGGGAATGGCCGGCTACGCAGGCGGGGCGGATGTTAGTATGGCGCTCAAAAACCTTTAGGGCACAGATACTGTGGAAGAGGATGGCCGGCTGGGTGTGGCGGGTTTCCTTCAAAAGCTCTTCCGGTCCTTCAAACATGATCTGGCGCAGATCCGTGCCGTGGCACCGGTCAAAGGCCTCCAGCTCGATGGCGAATTCGGGCACGGCTTCACAGAAATCACGGGCCATGCCTACGTATTGGGCCCCCTGTCCGGGAAAAACGAACGCTGTTTTCATGCTGTGGTCCTCAATACCTGGCCAGCAGGCTGCCCCAAGTGAGCCCGGCGCCGAAGGAGGTGAACAGAATGATATCGCCGCGGCGGATCTTGTTAGCGCGGATGGCTTCGTCCATCGCCAGGGGAATGGTGGCCGAGGAGGTGTTGCCGTATTTTTCGATGTTCACGATCACCTTGCTCATCGGCACGTGAAGTTTGTCAGCCAGGCCTTCGATAATGCGCAGGTTGGCCTGGTGGGGGATGATCCAGTCGACGTCCTCAACCCCCATTTTGTTGCGCTTTAGCAGTTCGTCGGTGGAGGCAAACATCGAACGGATGGCGTTTTTGTAGATGCGGTTGCCTTCCATGTAAACGGTGTGGAGGTTCTTGTCCACGGATTCGTGGCTGGCGGGCATACGGGAACCGCCGGCTGCCTGATAGAGCAGTTCGCCCTGGCTGCCGTCGGCAAAAATGAGTGAATCAATGATCCTTGAGATATCGTTCTTTTGGGCCCGGGAAAGGATGGTCGCCCCGGCGCCGTCGCCGAAGAGAACACAAGTGTTGCGGTCGCTCCAGTTCGTGATTTTGGTGAGAATGTCCACGCCGATCACCAGCACATTTTGCGCGCTGCCGTTTTCCACGTAGTTTTTGGCCACGTCCAGGGCGTACACAAAGCCGGTGCAGCCAGCGGAGACATCAAAGGCGGGGATGTTTTTCAGGCCCAGCTTTTTCTGCAACACACAGGAAGTGGAGGGAAAGGGATGGTCGCCGGTCACGGTGGCAGTCACGATGAGGTCGATATCCCGGTATCTCACTTTGGAAGCCTCTATGGCGTTGGTGGCTGCGACGATGGCAAGGTCACTGGCCGCTTCCTCCGGAGTGCAGTGGTGGCGCTCAAACATCCCGGTGCGGGTGCGGATCCATTCGTCGGAGGTTTCCACGATCTTTTCCAGATCGAAGTTGTTGACTATCTTTGCCGGAGCGTGGCTGCCGAAAGAAGCGAATTTGGCATTGTGCAATGGCATTTGCTTATCCTCTCGAAATATTCCTTGGTGTGGTTCACAACACCTGCCTGCGCGGTGCGCACGGCGAATTGGATTCCGTTTTTTATAGCGTTGGCGTTGCTGCTGCCGTGGCAAACGATGCTGCAGCCGTTCAGCCCCACCAGCAGGGCGCCGCCGATCTCGGTGTGGTCGAGCTTGTGCCTTAGATAGCTGTAAACCGGATAAGAGAGGACCGCCCCGAATTTGGCGATCCAGTCTTTGTTGAGCTGCTCTTTCAGCAGTTCGAAAACGGCCATCACCGCGCCTTCGATCGTCTTCAGCACCACGTTGCCCACAAAGCCGTCGCAGACAATCACGTCGCAGTCTCCCTTCAGCACGTCCTTGCCCTCGATGTTGCCCACGAAATTGAGGTCCTGTGCCTGGGAAAGCAGGTTCCAGGCCTCACGGGACATAAAATTGCCCTTGGCGTTTTCCTCGCCGATGTTCAGCAGGGCGACGCGGGGGTTCGGAACCTTGTAGATATAGCTGAAATAGATGGTGCCAAGCTGGGCGAACTGGAGCAGGTTTTCGGCGTCGCAATCCACGTTCGCGCCCATATCCAGCAGGATTTCGGGCTGTTTCATAGTGGGCAGGGTAACAGCGATCGCGGGACGGGAAACGCCTTTGATGCGGCCGTAGCCAAAGAGGGAGGCGGTCATGAAAGCCCCGGAATTGCCGGCGCTCACAGCCGCGTCCGCGGCCCCGGACATGTGCAGTTGCACTGTGCGGACCATCGAGGAATTCTTTTTGGCGCGCACGGCCTCAGCGGCGTGGTCTTCCATGTTGATGCGCTCGCTGGCATGCTCGATGCGGATCCGGTCTTTGTCGTAGAAGTATTTCTCCAGATCATTCCGGAGAGAGGCTTCATCGCCGACCAGGATGACCTCGTCGCAAATGTCTTCCTTGATGGCCTGAATGGCGCCCTCTATCTCTGGAAACGGCGCTTTGTCGCTTCCAAAAGCGTCTAGGGCAATGCGCACATTACTCCTTCTCGGCGGCGGCTTTGATCTGCCTGCCGGAGTAGGTGCCGCAATTGTCGCACACGTGGTGCGGACGGGCGGGCTCTCCGCATTTGGAGCAGGTGCTCACAGCCGGAGGCGTGAGCGCGTCGTGCGTTCTGCGTTTATCTCTGCGGGTTTTCGAAGTTCTTCTTTTTGGGACTGCCATCGGGTACTCCTTTTGGTTGTGTCTTATTCAGGCTTCAGCCCTTGCCCGGGCAGGCCGAAAGTGCCTCGCGGGAACCAAGCTGAAGCAAAATAATGGGATTCGAGCAAACTCTGCCAGCATCGGTATTTTGTCAATCAAAATCCCCAACTCAATGACTTTCAACCAAATATAGCCTGAATGCCGCTCACCTGGAACCAGGGCTCCGATGCCATTGCCTCCAGCCGCGCTTTTCCTTAACCGCCAGCAGCGGGACCAGGCTTAGCCAGCGCAGGATGCCGCCGACGCCGAAAATCACCTGTTCCGGCTCCAGCAACCTCGCCCCTATCCGCAAAGCGCCGGGGAAAAAAGCTCCGGTGAGCAGGGTGGAGGCCATCATCGCCACGCCGCCAACGGCTCCGTAGAGCGCGCTGTAAGTCTGTTCGCGGCCCTTGCCAGCGATGGCCAGCACAAAATTGGTTGTCACCACGCCATTCCCCGCCCACATGAAACCGGAAAGCAAGCCCTCGAGCCAGAGAATGCTGTAATTCGCCGGGGTCATGAACAGCCAAAGCATGGGGTTCAAGCCCCCCAGCAGCACGCAGATGAACATCGCGCGCTTGTTGCCCCAACGGTCGATGAAGCGTCCCCAAAAGGAATATGAGAGCAGCGATGAGCCCATGTGCAGGCTGCCGTAGAGCTGCATCTGGAAGAGGCCCATGTTCAGTTTTTTGAGCATGAAGGGACCCCAGAAGGCACTGCCCACGCCGATCGCCAGCATCCACCAGACCCCGAAAGCCAGCAGCATCCTGAAATTGCGGTCTCTGAAAGGTTCGCTGAACTTGCGCCGTAGCGACATCTGCTGCTGCAGGGAACGCTTCCGGTCCGGCTGCCGCGACAGGATCGCCAGACTGATAAAGCCCATAATCCCCGCAAACACAAAGATTCCCGCCAGCCACCAAGCCTGGTTGCGCGGAATGAAGAGGATATCCGGATCGACCCATTGGCTTGCCAAGTTCCGCAGCGCTCCCCCGCCTTGTTCAAAGAGGTCTGTGAAGTAGCTCAGGATATAGCCCACCACCATTCCGGAAAAGACAAGGATTTGGTTTCTTCGCGCGAAAAAGCGGCCCCGGATGCCGATAGGAATGAGGTCGCTGACCCAGGCGATCCAGATGTTTCCGCCCACGGCCTGCAAGCCCGCGCTCACAAAAAGCAAGGCCAGAAGGAAAACAATCCCCGCCTGGGATGAGGAAAAGAGCAGCGCCGCCCCGAGGAAGAAACTGAGAAAGCGCCCCGCGGCCGTGACCGCCACGCAGACCCGCTTGCGCCGCTTCAGACGCTGCATCAGCGCCACACCCAGCGGCTGGAACACCGCCGCCACCTGCCCCAGCGCGCTCAGGATGCTGAACTGCAGGGGGCTGGCGCCCAGGATGACCATGAACTTGGTGATGAAGTTGCTGCCGATGTTGGCCAGGTTGCCGTAAATCTGAGCGAACACGCCTTCGATCACCGAAATCCGGTAGGTCCGGAACACGGTGAAGCTCTTCTGCTGCGCTTTGTGTTCTTTGCCGCTTCTGTCATTCACTGGCAAATCCCAGGCTCCTTTTCTCTGCTGTCGGTTTTCATCCCCTGCCACAGCTTTTTCCAAATTCAGGAGCCTATTTCCCTCAGCCCCGGTATCTGTAAAGTATTGTTTTATGAACACGGCCTGAGTTACCCACTATATCCAGAGGAAAGACGCCGCGGGCTATCTGGAAAAACCTGATGAAAACAGCAGGCTTCGCCATTTACCCCTTCCCTCTCACATCCCTTTCACTTCCCGCTGAGTTCCCGCCTGTCAAACGGGAAGTC
>JAAYWB010000069.1 GCA_012516855.1 Candidatus Cloacimonadota bacterium | reverse complement strand
TGAACCATTCCACAGGCAGGGTGAGCAGGTGGCGGAAAACCCCGGCCTTGAACTTGGTGATGATTTTCACGCCCAGCTTGGAAAGCAGCACGATTTGTAGATAGGAAAGCACACCCGCCACGATCACCGCCGCCACGAAAAACGCGCCGAAGCGGTACATCGACGCCACGTCACCCTGGGGGATGCTTTTGTCGATGATTTCAGCCAGGATGAGGGGATAGGCCAGTTGCAGCGCAGAGGTGCAAAGCATCGCGAACAGCCCAAAGAGCAAAAGCCCCAAATCCTTCCTCACGAAAGGATAGAGGAGCTTGAAATAATACTTCAGGTTAACTTTCTCTTCGGGCATTTGTTCCTTCGCGGAGGCCATAAAAAACAATGGTCGGGATGAGAGGATTTGAACCTCCGACTTCTCGGTCCCGAACCGAGCGCGCTAACCGGACTGCGCTACATCCCGACCGGTTCGGCTCAAACTTTGCTGAGCCGGGTTTCTGTCAAGGTTTTATTGTCAGCCGTCGATGGCCTTCAGCAGGCGTTCCGCCTCCTCCGCGGTGATCTTGCCGCTTTCCAGCATTTCCAGGATTTTGACGCGGCTGCGTTCGTCCACAGCCTGTTTCTCGCTGTCGCTGAGGCCCTTGCCCTGGGCTTTGGCGATGGTGGCATCCACCGTTTTCCTGATGAACTCTTTCAGGATGCCGGGTTCCGAATAGTCCTCGCTACCGGAGAATTGTTCCTTCCCGGGCCGGTCGTCGCTGTCTTTCGCTTTACGGAATACGTTTTTGAGGGTTTCGGTAACCTCGTCGCCGATCTGGTCCACCGTCTTCACCACCTTGTCCGAGGTTTCCTTGAAATCGAAGCCTTCCACGGTTTTCTGGAGCTTGCCCAGCGCGCCGCTGAGCTTTTCCTTGATCTTTTCCTCGCTGATGGAGCCTATCGCCTTTTCCACCGCCGCCGTGGCGGAGTTCAGGGCGGCCCTCACCTTTTCCATGTCTTCTTCGCCAACCGCATTGCCGATCGCGCCCTTGAGGTCGTTGACCTTCATCTTCACGAAGTTCATGTCGTTGTTGCCGTCGGCGTTCAGCTTGATCACGCCGTTTTCGGTTCTTACGCTGATCTTGAGGCCGCCCTCTCCCCTGCTGATGATTTCCCTGCGAACCCCGTTTTCGGTTTCCCCCCTCGACTTGAGCCCGCCTGCGCCGGAGTCGCCTTCGCTGCCACCTGTGACGGAAATGCTACCCACGCTCGTTTCGGCCGTCATTTCGAAGTTTTGCTCCTCGGCCAGCACGAGTTTCACGACCCCGTTTTCGTTCACGAACTCCAGGTCGCCGCTGTCCAAGGGCAGGCTTTCATAGAAGATCACGCCGTTCTCGTTGCTGACCTTCGCCCGGGCGAAACTGGCCAGGCGAAGCTTCACGGGGCCGTTTTCGGATTTCACCTCCAGATTGGCGCCGCTGAGCTTTTCCGCAGACAGGGGACCATTTTCAAGGCGAATCTTGAAATCGCCGCTGCAGGTTTTCAGCTTGGTGGAGCCGTTCTCGTTCTTCAGATGGATGTGTCCTTCGCAGTCTTCCAGCTTCAGGGAGCCGTTTTCGTTGTGCAGCGCCAGCGAGCCGGCGATCCCTTCCGCCCTGATGGGCAGGTTGTCAGCTTTGGCGATCACCGCGGCGCCCTGGGGAACCCGTATCCAAACCTGAGAGCGGCCTGTTCCCATGAAGGATTCGGCCAGTTCCGGGATTCTCTCCAGATAGATTTTCAAGGTGCCGCCTTCCTCCCCAACGTGGAAATTCTCCGCCATGTCGGTCCCGGGAACGAATGAATGGATGCTGAGTTCGGCCCGGATTTCCACCTGGCCGGATTCGGAACGCCCGATGTGAAGGGGCGCCATTTTGTTTTCGATCTCCACGGTGTCCTTGCCCGCGAAGTCATAGTCGAGTTTAATGTTTGCCGTTTTCATGATTTCCTCCTTGTGTCTATCATGCTGATGGCTTCCTCCACGGAAATGAAGCCCTGGTCCAGATCGCTGAGGATGTCGCTGAAATCCTCATCGGACGGGCTTTCGCTTGCGATAACGCTGATTATCTCCGCTAGCCGGTTCTTCACCGTGGGATACGAGATGCCCAGGCGCTTTTCCATCTCTTTGATGTTGCCCTGGACGATTATGAACAGCTTCACGAATTCCAGCTGCCGGGGGTTGAGCCCGCCCAGCCAGCTCTGGCTGAAATTCCCTCTGTAACTGACTTCGCAGGCTGGACAGTAGAGTTCCCGGACCGCGAGTTCCTGTTTGCAGATCGGACAGGATGTGATTTCCATGATCTACTCCTTAATAAAGTCAAGGTCATTATTAATTTTCCTGATTTCATGTCAAGATATATTTTCATTATTCTCAGATTATCCTTGATTACCCACTGTTGTTTTTCTTAACTCACGGGCTTGGTCATGAGGTCAGCAACAATGCTTTGGAGAGCCTGATAGGGTGTTTACTCTGGATTTTCCCAATAAATCAGCGTGATTGGCCCTTTGCCCCATCCCACTCGCCTCCTTTTTGCCTCCCGTTAAGTTCCCGTTTGACGGGCGGGAACTAAGCGGGAAGTGAATGGGATGTGAATGAGATGGGGCAAAGGAGGAGTCAGGATTGTGGCCCGGGTTCGTAACTTGTTATGCGACATACCGGAGTGGGATATCGATTGTTTCAAGCCCGTAGGGCGACATAACTATAGCGAGGGAGCGTAAGCCCCTCGTTACAATAGCAACAACATACTGCCCACCCATAAACCCACGTCATTCCGGGCTCGACCTGTTCGTAGGGGCCATGGCCCAGCACGTATTCCACAAACCCACGTCATTCCGGGCTCGACCCGGAATCCAGACCGGACGGAATAGCCTATAAACCACCATCCAACCCCAACCCGCGTCATTCCGGGCTTGACCCGGAATCCAGTTTCATCTATTTATGGATCCCGGATCAAAGTCACCTCGCAAGCTCGGTGACGTCCGGGATGACGTTTGTTCGGCTCTCCGGGCTACCCATCCGGTTTTAAAGAGAGCCGTTTTTAGCTATTCTTAAAGCTATGATCGTCCCGAGTCCGGGACGCAAACACCACCCCCTTCCACCACAAGTGGATAAACATTCAACAGCCTGTTCCGGCAGGTATGGCTGTCAGGGCCGGTCAGAAAACCCGTTGGGATCAGGGCATAGTGTTGCCTGCCGTCACCCGGTAGAACTTGTACGGTTCTGCTCCGGACAGATCGAGGCGCACGATGCCATCAGCGAGATCGGGATCGTGGGCTTTGATGGGAGTTTCCCAGTCGGCGGGAAAAAGGGCGTAAGGATCGGAACTGGCGTAAACGTTATAATAGACAGCGCCCGGCACCTGATCCCACTGCAGTTTGGCCTCAGTTCCCAGCAGAAAGGCCTGTAAGTTGCCCGGAGCATCCAACTCCGCCAGACCGCTGCCTATGGTGATCAGGCGCCCCAAAACCGTTCCTGCCAAAGGCTGCCACACGCCCAGTGTGTTGGGGTTGATAGTCCGGTTGGTTAAAACATCCGCGCTGTAGAGGCTGCCGTTGAAATACCACTGGGCGGGCCCCAGCTCCGAAACCAACTGGAAGCTTTCAACGCTGATGCTGCCGGCGTTGAGGAGATACTGGTCCGCGGTTCCATCCATATATACATTCCGGTTGTTGATACTGCCGTAGTTGCTGATGTTTCCGCGGCAGTAGAGGTTCATGGTCCAGTTGACGTATAGCCGGATGGTGCCGTAATTGACCAGGTTACCGTTGACAGTGATGTCCACCGGATTGTCACGGGGCTCGATGTAGCCGTAGTTCACCAAATCCTGGATGACCACGTTGCCGCCAATCCCCACCGTGCCGTGAAAGCTCAGATCCTCCGCCTGGATGTTATACAAAGACACTCCGGAACCGGTGATGGGGCTGAAGCCATCAGTTTCCAGGACGGCGTTGCCGAAATAACCGCTGGTGAAGGTGATTCCGTGCACGCTGCGGCCGCTGTACATAATCAGGGTTGAGCCGTTGAGATTCGTGCTTCCTCCTGCAAAACTGAGGTTGGAGCGAAGTTCGTGGGGGGCGGAGCCAACTTCCACTTCCAGATTGGCACAACTGATGGGATTGGCATCCGCGTCCTGCCAGAGATAGCGAGGCTGGGTGTTGTTAAGCACCGTCCTTTGGTTGGCGATCGTACCGTAGTTCTCCAGATCTCCGCTGAGAAACAGCCAAAAATTCCAGCCCACGGAGGTATTGTTGCGGATGGTGCCGCGGTTTTCCAGAAGCTGGGTGACCGTCAGCACCGGCAGTTCCGCGTTCCCGCTCTGGATTATGCCCTGATTGCGCAGGATGCCCACGCTTACAGCGCTGCCGATCTCAACTGTTCCCGCAAACACGCACTCGTCGATGTCAAGATCATAAAGTTTCGCCCCGTTGCTGAGGGCTAAAGCGGCCCCGTTGCCGCCGTGGATGAAACCATTATTGATGTAGCCTCCGGAAAGGCTGAAGGTGTTCAGGCTGTCTCCTCCACAGAGGTCCAGAGTTCCTTCGTTCAGTTCGATCCCGGAACCGGCCAGACTGAGGTTGGAGCGAAGTTCGTGGGGGGCAGAGCCTTCTTCCGCTTCCAGATTGGCACAACTGATGGGATTGGCATTCGCGTCCTGCCAGAGATAGCGAGGCTGGGTGTTGTTAAGCACCAATTTTCTATTGCTGATGGTGCCCCAATCTTCCAAGCTGCCGCCCAGTTCCAGCCAAAAATACCAGCCCGCGGGATTGTTGCGGATGGTGCCGCGGTTTTCCAGAAGCTGGGTGACCGTCAGCACCGGCAGTTCCGCGTTCCCGCTCTGGATTATGCCCTGATTGCGCAGGATGCCCACGCTTACAGCGCTGCCGATCTC
>JAAYWB010000068.1 GCA_012516855.1 Candidatus Cloacimonadota bacterium | reverse complement strand
GCTACTTAGCATCCGACGTTTGAGTTCTGATGCCGGCAAGGTGTCGCTTACTTGAATCTTTCTCATCACTACCTCCAGTGATATGAATACAGAGACAGGATAATCAATTCTAGTATTTATGCAAGCGAAATGGTATTAGCGCTCAAGACCATCCCATTGGTCAGCCCCGTGTCCTAGTAGCTGTAAGAGCCGTTCGAATTAGGCATCAGGCCCTGGTTCCATACCCAGGTTGAGGCAAGCAGAGTCTCACCGTTCCCAGCGCGGCGGTAGATGTTGTAGCTCAGCAGCAGAACAGCGAGGCAGACGATACGATGCATGGATGTCTCCTGCAGGGATGCTTTCTTCTTTTTACTTTTTCTTTCTTAATGCCGGGGCTGTCAAGAAATATGTTTTGAAGAGGATTCGCTTGGCGGTGAAGCGCATTTCAGCTTGCCCGGCAGCGATTTGCCTTTAATATATTCTTGAACCGACAAGGCTTTTGAATCAGTTTACAAGATTAAGGAGCAGAAATGGATTCCTTCATTATGCACAACCCCACCCGGGTCCATTTTGGGGTGGGAACGATAGAGCGGATCGGACCAGAACTTCAGAGTGCCGGAGTGCGCAAATGCCTGCTGGTGGCTGGTGGAGGCTCGATTCGCGCGAATGGCGTGTACGAACAGGTCAGTAAAAGTCTCCGGGGCAGCCGGATCGACTGGACCGAGGCTTGGGGTGTGCAGGCCAATCCCACTCTGGAAAAGGTGTATGAGCTGATTGCCCTTACCAAAACCGAGCAAGTGGACGCCATCCTGGCCGTGGGAGGAGGCAGCGTTATAGACAGCGTTAAAGCCACCGCGGCAGGTTTTTACCTGCGGGATGTGTGGAACGCTTTCACCGGAGTGGAAAGGATAGAACAGGCTTTGCCCGTCTTCACGGTGCTCACGCTTTCCGCCACCGGCAGCGAGATGAACGGCAACGCCGTGATCACCCACACTGAAGAGCAAAAGAAGTGGAGCATTGGCTCCCCGCTACTCTATCCGCGCGTTTCCATCATCGATCCCTCTGTGCAAAGCAGCCTGCCCTGGCGCCAGACGGTGAACGGAGCCCTGGATGCCACGGCGCACATTCTGGAATACTTTTTCATGGACAGCCCGGCAGAAACTACACGCGCCATCAATGTGGCCCTGCTTAAAACCATCACTTCAGCCACCAACAGGCTGCAGCAGAACCCCGCCGACCTCGTGGCCCGCGGAAACCTGGCCTGGTGCGCCACCCTGGCTCTCAACGGCATCAGCGGCGCAGGCCTTCAGGGCGGTGACTGGGCCTGCCACAGCATTGAGCACGCTTTTTCCGTTCTGGACCCCCGCATCGCCCACGGAGAGGGCCTAGGAGTGATTTTTCCCGCCTGGATCGAGTATGTAAGCGAAAGACAGCCCGCCCGCTTCGAATATTGGGCTAAAAACGTGCATGGCGCCGACAGCGTGTCCCACGCCCTGCGCCACTTTCGCGACCAGATAGAAGCTTGGGGTTCAGCGACTTGCCTGCGCGACCTCGGCATACGCGAAGACCAGCTTTCCCAGTTGCGGGACATCATCCTGCAGTCACCGGGACTGGGCAGGATCATCGAATTCGGCACCGCGGACATCGAAGCCCTGCTGATGCTGGCCTTCTGATGCATTCTGGCCTCGACACAGACTTGGCTTGACAATTTCCCGCTTGACAAAAGCTGGCAACCTTAAAACTGGTGTGGATATCAGTTTTAATGAAGGAAATGATGAAAGATAAAAACATAATCAAGGCCAAAGCGCGAAAACAGGAATACAAAGAGCCGGCTTACACCATCACGCCCATCCCGGAAGGAAAGAAGTTCCGCCGCCGCAAACCCTGGCTGCAAGACTGGATCGAATCCATCCTCTTCGCCTTTGTGGTGGCTATGATCATTCGCAACTATACGTTCCAGAACTTCATGATCCCTTCGCCCTCAATGGAAAAAACCCTGCTTACCGGCGATTACCTTGTGGCCAACAAATTGAAGTATTTCTTCGCTGACCCCAAACGCGAGGACATCGTAACCTTCCGCTTTCCCAAGATCGAGAAAGACACACCGGAACACCCGGATTCGAAGGACAACTTCATCAAGCTCTTTCATCCTCTCTATTTCAATAAAACCCAAAGCTTTGCCAAATTTCCCATGACCTTTTTCCACATCACCTATTACGCCCGCAAAAATGTGGTCAAACGCGTGATCGGCATGCCTGGCGACATCGTTGAGGTGCGTGACAAACTGGTCTATGTGAATGGGAAAGAGTTCACCCAGGGTTATGAATGCTACGGCATTCCGATCCCTTCGCCGCCCGAATCGCCAGCCCAGATTTTCCAGCACCGCTACGCGGAAAGCGACAATGACAACTACATCACAGTTGACGATTGGTATGAACCTTACCGCGTGCCGGCCGACAGCCTCAAAGGAATCCCCGCCCGCACAATCTACAACCGCGACTGGTTTGGCCCCATCAAGGTGCCCGAGGGCAAGTATTTCGTGATGGGCGACAACCGTGACGTGAGCGATGACAGCCGCTACTGGGGATTTCTTGACCGCAAGGACATCACCGGCACACCCTGGCTGATCTTCTTCTCCAAAGGCATCGAATACAACAAACTCTTCGACACACCCCACGTCCGCTGGGACCGGATGTTCCGCTTAGCCAAAACGCCCAAAAAGGCCAAAGCCTCCGGATAATCCAGCTTCCGGGGTGAGGGATGGATATGTGTCCCAGCCTGGATGCCTTTTCTGATGCGGCTCTCCGCGATGGTCGCGGGGTGGCCGTCTATCTGCATATCCCCTTTTGCCTGGCCCGCTGCGGCTATTGCAGCTTTTTCAGTCGTCCTTTTTCCCGCTCCGCCCAGGAGGAATACCTTGGTTATCTGCGGCGCGAGATCGACCTCTGGCAGCAACGCAATCCCGCTCTGAAACAGGCGCGGACCCTCTACTTTGGTGGTGGCACGCCTTCGCTGTTGGAAGCGGATCAGATCAAATCCCTTTGCGGCCTGTTCGACTTGGCTCAGGAGGCCGAGGTCACCCTGGAGATAAATCCCATCCAGATCACTGCACCCTACCTGCAAAAACTTGGTGAAACACCCGCGAACCGGCTTTCCATCGGCTTGCAGAGCATGGATGACAAAGACCTGGCCTGGCTGGGCCGGCGCCACCGCTCAGACCGGATTCCCGCCCAGATCAGGCTTTGCCGCGAATATGGATTCGGCAATCTCTCCCTGGACCTGATCTATGGGCTGCCTGGACAAGACGTGGACAGTATTCGCCGCAACCTCGACTACTACCTCGCCCTTAGCCCAGACCATATTTCCGCCTATCTGCTCACCCCAGATCCGGACACGCCTTTGGGACGCGACCTTGCCTCCGGGGCGCAAACACCCCTTCCGGATGAGGATGACCTTGCCGCGCAATACGATACCCTGCGTGAAACCTTGATTGCCGCCGGTTTCGAACACTACGAGATTTCCAATTTCTGCCGCCCGGGAATGGCTTCGCGTCATAATCTAACTTACTGGAAAAGCAAGCCTTGGCTGGCTGTGGGCGCCTCGGCGTCGGGCTGGCTGCCGCCTTTGCGCTATACCAATCCGGCTGATTTGGACCAATACTATCACAACATTGACACGCAAAAGATGCCGGAAGAGGCCGGGGAATGCTCTCTGGAGCAGGCTTGCGCTGACCACATCATGATGGGGCTAAGGCTGCTTGAGGGACTGGACCTGAATGAACTTCAAAGCCTCTACCAATATGACCTGCGTAGCGCAAAAGCGGCCGAGATCGCCAAACTGAGCGCTTCCGGACTCCTCGCCCTCGAAGGAGACCGATTGCGCCTGACGGATACGGCTCTCTTTGTTTCCAATGCCGTGATCGGGGAATTGCTGTGAAGCTGGAAGAGCTGCGGTTGCTTCTGGCTGAAGCCACCGTAAACTCAAAATTCTGGGGGAAATGCTACTTTGCCGGCGGATGCGTGCGCGACCAATTGCTCGGCAGGTCTGATCAGGTTTTGGACGCCGACATTGCCGTGGAATTGTCCCGTGGCGGCATCGCCCTGGCCCGCTTTCTGGCAGGTCGGTACGCCGTGTCGGAACCCAAGGCCCATCCTGCCTTCGGAACCGCCAAACTCACTCTGGAAGGCATCCAGCTGGAATTCGTGATGACCCGGAGCGAAATCTACCGTTCTGGAAACCGCTTTCCCCAGGTTCGTTTCGCCCCTCTCAGTGCTGACTGCCTCCGCCGTGATTTCACCGTGAACGCGCTCTATCAGAGGATTTCGGACGCGGATATTCTGGACCCCTGCACCCTTGGCCAGCAAGACCTCCACAACCGCCTCATCCGCTGCGTCAGAAATCCCCACACATCGTTTAAGGAAGATCCCCTGCGCCTGCTGCGTGCCCTGCGTTTCGCGGCCGTGCTGGATTTCGAACTGGAGGCCCAAACCCTTGCCGCCATCCGCGATCTGGCTCCGCTGGTCCGCCAACTGAGCCAAGCTCGCTGCCAAAGCGAAAAGGAGCGGCTTAATTCAGTTGCTTCGCCCCAACAACTGGACCGCTGGCAGAATCTGGCCAAGTCCACAGGCATCGGCGACCATTTGCCCAATACTATCGCAAGCACCTGAAATAGTACCTGCCTATAATCCCCACCCCGACCGACATTCATCATCCAAGACCTATCTTACTCTCATTTTTATAGAAAGAGGGTTCGACTGCCATCATTCCAGCTCTTGTTCCCCCGCGAAGGAACGAAGCAATACCGTCTGGCCATTAAGGCCTTTTCCTGCGTCCCGGACGCGCCTCCCGCATCATGCCCGTATTTGATGCGAGGATTATACGAGAGGCGTGGGAGGGGGATGACCTCGAGCGCTCAGGGCCCGACTGGCAGGACATTGCGATGGATTAGCATTGATGGCTCTTTTTCAAAACGGACATTGTTCATCCTAATTGAGCTTGAGCCAAAACCTTCAGGGAGCATGTCTGGACCGGGTAAAGCGGGATGAACGGGATAAGAGCCCGGGATTCAGTTCAGCAGGTCGCTTCCTTCGGTTTTATCCGCTTTGTCGAGCAGCAAACCCAGCAGGGAGGGAATGAGATTGGTTTCCAGGCCGATGCCTGCGTAGAGGCTGAATCCATCGAAAGCGGCGTTGCGGGCGGGAAC
Source organism: Candidatus Cloacimonadota bacterium (assembly GCA_012516855.1). Lineage (NCBI taxonomy): Bacteria > Pseudomonadati > Candidatus Cloacimonadota > Candidatus Cloacimonadota bacterium. The sequence goes on along the minus strand of JAAYWB010000068.1, from coordinate 39,970 downwards.
GCCGGCTGGCCAGTCAGGTTGGGGCAATTCCGCGTCCTCGGTCATCCAGGCGGCAATATCGTTGTTTGAATACCAGTCCCCACCCAGGGGTTGCTGGTAACGGGCACCGAGGTGCAGATTCAGGTAGTTGTACTTGGCCAGGCGGACGCCCAGTTGCAGCCTGGTTTCGCCGCCCCACTGGAAGCCCCAGACTCTGTATGTGCGTCCGCTACCTTCTTTGAAGGCAGTAACATAGGAGTAATAGCCGATTTCGCTCACCAGCGGCTTTTGATAGGAAAAATGGCCGATCAGCTCAATCTGCGCGTGCAGAAAACCGGCGGGAGAAATATGTGCCAATCCTGTGCTGACGCTGGCGAGGTCGAGCAAAATGCCGGAATGCTTGTTGTCTTTTTCCCAGGTGAAAACCGCCTGGTCGAGCAGGCTGCCGCCGATCATGTAGTTCGGATAGCGTGAGGTGTAGGGTTGGGTGAGTTCTTTTTGCCAGAGGTTGATGGCCTTGAAGCGCAACCCGCTGACAGAGAATCCGTTGCATAAAGGAGTATAACCGGATTGGCCGGTGCCGGCGAAGCTGAAATAGTGGTTCGCTTCCAGCACCGCGGCAGGCATGAGGCCAAAGCGCCAGGTGTATTCGCGGCGTTTTTCCGCGTCGCTGATCTGGCGGGTTTTGGCGAATTCCAATTCAAGGGGCAGGTCTTCCCCGGCACGGATGGTGAAAGTTCCCGATCGCGCGGTGTGGGGCGCGGGTGGAAAGGCTGTGTAGCTGTGCTCACCTTCCAGGAGTTTGAGTTTCTGCACCTTCTTTTTCGAGACGCCGTCGATCAGGTAGCGTGTGTCATCCAGAGAAGAGTTGATGGTAACGGTGCCGTATCTAAAATCCATGCTCTGGTCGAGATGCATGCCGGCCTGGATGGTTATCGGACGGGTGATCAGGTAATCCCCAAACCCGGTGACGGCCTTGGGCAAAGTGGCTGTCACTGTGTAGGTTCCGGGCGGGAGGGGCAGGTTTTCCACTTTGCCGAGTTTGGCGTTGTCGATGGTGAAACGGGCATAGGTTTCGTTGCTGAAGAGGCTCAGGGTACCGTGGGGAAAATCAAATTTCCCGACGGTGGTTTCGCCTTGCCGGATTTCCATCTGGCGTTCCTCGGCAAAGGGGCCTGTGACTGGATTTGCTCCGAAAGCGCGGACCTGATACATTCCTGGGGTCAGAGGCAAATACTGCACCTCAGTATATTCACGGCCGTTGATCTGGTATTTCACACCGGGAAGGTTACATTGCAGAAGCAGATAGCCTTTCACCGAATCCGTTTCCTGGGCGAACGCGAAGAGGGACAGGGATAGCAGGATAAGCAGCAAGCCTATCCTAACCGCATGTCCGCTTCGCGCGGGGGAAAGCTGTTTGAAACTTGTTTTTCCAAAGTGGATTCTATTCACCGGACTCACCTTCTCTAGCGATTTTGGTTATACTTGCCAAACCGGAGCTGCTGTCAAGACAAATGTTTGCCGCGTGCAGCATCAGGGCGTTGGGAATAGGCTTCTGGTTGCATTAAATGGCCATTTCTCGGGTTTGAGGATTATCAAAAATGTGGATAACTGCCCCAACCCAACTTAGAAAGCTGATCGATTATGTATATCACAAAGGTCATCGACTGTCTTATCCAGACTGAGTTATTCAAGTCAGCATGTTTTTTTTGATTGACAGGCAGCCTGCATCCGTCAAAATGACCTGTTAAGCAAATAAGGATAATATGATGGATATCAAAATGACCCGGGAGTTCATCCAAAAACTCCCCAAGACAGACCTGCACGTTCACCTGGATGGCAGCGTGCGCATCGACACTATCATAGATCTGGCCAAGCAGTTCAAGATCAAGCTGCCCACTCTGGACCCGGACGAGTTGCGCGACCTGATCGTTTGCGGCGACCACACCGAAAGCCTGGAAGACTATTTGAGCGGCTTCGGGATCGTGAACCTGGTGCTTCAGAACAAGGAAGGCCTGCGCCGCGCGGCCTATGAACTGGCCGAGGACGCCGCCAAAGAGAACGTGCGCTATATGGAAGTGCGCTATTCCCCAATACTGCATACAAATAAGGGCCTCAAACTCACCGAGATATCGCAGGCTGTAATCGACGGGCTCAAACAGGGGGAACGAGATTTTGGAGTCAAGACCGCTGTTATCATTTGCGGTTTGCGCAACATGGACCCCACCACCTCGGTGAAGCTGGCAGAATTGGCTATCGCCTTCAAAAACAAGGGCGTGATCGGCTTTGACCTGGCCGGAGGCGAGTACAACAACCCCGCCAAGGACCACAAGGAAGCCTTCGACCTTTCGCTGAAAAACAATCTCAACATCACCATCCACGCCGGCGAGGCCTATGGTCCTGACAGCATCCACCAGGCGCTTCATTATTGCGGCGCGCACCGCATCGGGCACGGCACCCGGCTGGTGGAGGACGGCGATTTGCTGAACTATGTGAACGACCACCGCATCCCTCTGGAGATCTGCCTCAAGAGCAATTTCCACACCAAGGCGGTGCCGGATATCCGCAGCCACCCCATCGACTTTTACATCGACTTCGGCCTCCGAGTGACCATCAACACAGACAACCGAACCATTTCAAACACCACCCTCACCGACGAATATCTGCTGGCCATCAACGAGCTCAAACTGGATTACCCCACCATAAAAAACGTGCTCCTGAACGGTTTCAAGAGCGCCTTCATACCATATAAGGAGCGCGTGCGCCTGATCAATTCCATCCTGAAGGAACTGGACGAGATCGAGGAAGACGAGCTGAAAACCAAAATCAAGATTCGGGAAAACCTCTGAACATGCGTGAACTCATCCAAGCTTCCTGCACCGCTGCCAGCCACGCCCTGGAGACATTTCTGGCTGATGATGGCAATTTCGCCGCCATCGAAAACATAGCCAGGCTGATCGCCCGGAGATTTGACTGCGGCGGCAAGGTGATAGTTTTCGGAAACGGCGGCTCGATGTGCGACGCGATGCACTTCGCGGAAGAGCTTACAGGCCGCTTTCGCCGGGACCGCAAGGCTCTGCCCGCCATAGCGTTGTCTGACCCCAGCCACATCACCTGTGTGGGCAATGACTATGGTTTCGAACAGGTCTTCGCCCGAGGCGTGGAAGCTTACGCCGTGGCTGAGGACGTGGTGCTGGGAATTTCCACAAGTGGCAATTCACCCAATGTGATCCGCGCCCTGGAAACCGCGCGGGAACTGGGCTGCCACACCGTCGCCCTGCTGGGCAGGGATGGAGGCAGGCTCGCCGGAAGCTGCGAATTCCAGATAATCGTGCTCGGCGAACACAGCGACAGGATCCAGGAACTGCACACCCTAATCCTGCACATCATCATTGAATGCGTGGAGCGGCTGCTCTTTGCGGACGCTTCCGGAGACATAAGACCATGAAGAATATGATCCTTACCCTGCTCCTGCTGCTGGCCGTTGCCTTCGCCTGCGCCCAGGGCAATTACTACGATAACGTGATAAACCTCAGCGGACAGCAACTCTATTCCGCGCTGCGCACTCTCATCTCCACGAACACCAACAGCGATTACGGAGCAGCCAAAGAGTTTCTATTTCAGCAACTTGACAACCACAACGGCTATGTGACCTGCATCTATACCGGCGAGGAATATTACGTTGGCTACAACTACACCGGTTCCAACAACCCAAACACCGAGCACACCTACGCCCAAAGCTGGTTCAGTTCGAATGAATCCAGCCGGAAAAAGGCCGATTTGCACCATCTATATCCCTCCAATTCGGTGGTGAACAGCTCGCGGGGCAATTATCCCCTGTTCACGGTGGCCAACCACGCCTCCGCGAACGTCTATTACAACGACACCCCCTGGCAGAGCTACCGTGGCCAAAGCTCAGGCGGCTACACGGTTTTCGAACCGGCCGACGAGAGCAAGGGCAACATCGCCCGTGCCCTGCTTTATTTCAACACCCGCTATAACGACAGCCTCACCCAGCAAAACGTGAACATGACACCGGTGCTGGTGCAGTGGCATTTTGCCGATCCGCCCGACGCCGCCGAAATCTCCCGCAACAACGGCATTTACGGCTTTCAGACCAACCGCAACCCCTATGTTGACCATCCGGAATTCGTGGGCCGCATCTGGGGCGGGGTGGCTGTGGATGAAGAAACCGCTTCTCCAGCAGCGGAACTGAGTTTGGACCGGGTTTGGCCAAATCCGTTTTCGGATTCCACCACCCTGTCCGTGCAAAGCAAGGAAGCCCGCCAGGCCAGCGTTTCCGTGCATGATGTGAAAGGCCGGATTGTGAGCTCCTGGAGCCAGGTGCTTACTGCCGGAAATTCTGAAATATCTTGGAACGGCAGGGATAAGGAGGGGCAAAAAGCCGCTCCCGGAGTATATTTGATCCGCTTGCACAGCGATGGGCTTAATGCCTCGGCCAAAGTGCTGATGAGCCAGTGAACGGAAAATGGATTAGGTAAACGGATAAGAATTTCAAAAACGAAGCCGGGACGATGGTCCCGGTTTTTGTTTGTGCCGGCATTATAACTTGGGAATATCTTTCAAATCAAGGAGGTTAGCCAAGTTGCGGCAAACGAAAATGGGGATGTGAACGGTCGGGAAACCCCGTAAGGGAATGATGCTATGCAGCTTGGCCGTTAAGGCCTTGTGCCAAGCCTTAAATTCGCCTCCCGCATGATGCCCGCATTCGGTGCGAGTATAGTGCGGGAGGCGTGGGAGGGGGATGGCCTCGGGGGTTAAGGGTGTGGCTGGCTGGAAGCTTTGGTGGGTAAGCATTTCTGTAATCCTCCGGGCTTTACCCATCCGGTTTGGAAGAGAACTGGATTTAGCATGACGAAAAATGTCAATAATCTGCCGCTCTGCGGCCTTCCTGATCGGTGCAAACACTATTTCAATATGCTTTATCGCGTTCTTCTCCAATTAGTTCCATAAAATTAGCAATCTACTACTGAGACTGCTAAAATATATCTTGACATCGCCTCGGACCTGGCTATTATGTCCTTAAAAGGAGGTGCCATGAACGCACAGAAATTTACTCTCAAGAGCCAGGAAGCGCTGCAGGCGATGCAGGCTCTGGCTGAAGAATACGGACATCAGGAGATACGGGACCTGCATCTGCTGGCTGCGCTGCTGCGGCAGAGCGATTCGCTGGTTCTGCCTGCCCTGCAAAAGCTGGAGGTGAACCTCTCCAAGCTCACGGGCGATTTGGAGAACGCCCTGGCCAAACTACCCCGGGTGAGCGGTTCCCAAGTATATCTCTCCCAGGAAGTTCTGGATGTGATGCATCAGGCGGAGAAAGACGCGGACAAGCTGCAGGACGATTACATCAGCCTGGAGCATCTGCTGCTGGCTCTGCTGGAAAAGGGCAAAGAGGCGGGCAAGCTGCTCAAGTCCATGGGGGCGAGCCCGGACAAGTTATTGCTTGCCCTGAAAGAACTTAGAGGTAATCAGCGGGTTACGGACCAGAATCCCGAGGCCAAATACCAGGCCTTGGAAAAGTACGCTCGCAACCTTACCCGCCTGGCGAGGCAGGAGAAGCTGGACCCCGTGATCGGGCGCGATGAAGAGATTCGCCGCAGCGTGCAAATCCTTTCCCGCCGCCGCAAAAATAACCCCATCCTGATCGGCGAGCCGGGTGTGGGCAAAACCGCCATTGTGGAAGGCCTTGCCCGCCGCATTGTGGCGCGCGACGTTCCAGAAAACCTGAAAAACAAGGAGCTTCTTGAGCTGGACATGGCCGCGCTGCTGGCCGGGGCTAAGTTCCGCGGCGAATTTGAAGAACGCTTCAAAGCAGTCCTGTCCGAAGTGGAGAAATCCGATGGCCAGATAATCCTCTTCATCGACGAAATCCACACCGTGGTGGGGGCCGGAGCCGCCGAGGGCGCGGTGGATGCTTCGAACATGTTAAAACCCGCCCTGGCAAGGGGTTCGTTGCACTGTATCGGCGCCACCACCATCGATGAATACCGCAAATACATTGAAAAGGACCCCGCCCTCGAACGCCGCTTCCAACCGGTGCTGGTGCAGGAACCCAGCGTGGAGGACACCATCTCCATCCTGCGCGGCATCCGCGAAAAATATGAGGTGCACCACGGTGTCCAGATCACCGACACAGCGTTGGTTTCCGCCGCAGTGATGAGCGATCGCTACATTTCCGACCGCTTTTTGCCAGACAAGGCCATCGACCTCATCGACGAGGCCTGTGCCAAGCTGCGCATGGAGATAGACAGCCTGCCCAGCGAACTTGACGAAATCGAGCGCAAGCTGCGCCAGTTGGAAATCGAGAGGTTGTCCCTGGCCAAGGAGGAGGACTCGCTTTCCAAACAGCGTCTGGAAAAAGTTGTGGCTGAGACAGCTCAACTAAGCGAGGAACGGAACGCTCTGAGATTGCGTTGGGAAAACGAAAAGAAGGGCTTTGAACGGACCCGCGAGCTGCGCGCTGAAATTGACTCCCTCAAAGGACAGGCCGAAAAGGCTGAACGCGAGGGCGACCTGGAAATCGTTTCCAAACTGCGCTACGGCTCTATCAAGGAAAAGGAGAAAGAACTTGCGGAACTTATTCAGGCACAGGATCATGCTGGTGACACAGAGCCGCTCATCAAAGAAAGGGTGGACGAGGAACTGATCGCGGAAGTGGTTTCCAAATGGACCAATATCCCAGTCTCAAAACTGGTGCAAAGCGAGATGAGCAAATTGCTGGGACTGGAGGAGATACTGGCCCGGCGCGTGATCGGACAAAGAGAGGGAATAACCGCTTTGGCCAACGCCATCCGCCGTTCCCGCAGCGGCCTCAGCGACACCAACCGGCCCATCGGCTCCTTCATCTTCCTGGGCCCCACCGGAGTGGGCAAGACAGAACTGGCCAAGACCCTCGCGGCTTACCTTTTCGATACCGAAAAAGCCATGCTGCGTCTGGACATGAGTGAATTCATGGAGAAACACTCGGTTTCCCGACTCATCGGTGCGCCCCCCGGCTATGTGGGTTACGACGAAGGCGGTTACCTCACCGAAGGCGTGCGGCGTCGTCCTTACAGCGTTATCCTCTTCGACGAGATCGAAAAGGCGCATCCGGATGTGTTCAACATCCTGCTGCAAATCCTGGACGATGGCCGGCTCACCGACGGCAAGGGCCGCACCGTGGATTTCCGCCACAGCGTTATCATCATGACCTCTAACATCGGCTCGCAGGAAATCTATGATGCCAGCGACCTTGAGGCCATCCGACCCCAACTGATGGACATCCTCAAGCAGTATTTCCGACCGGAATTCCTGAACCGACTGGACGACATCATCATCTTCCACCGCCTCAGCCGGGCCGACATCCGAGAAATAGTGAAAATCCAGCTTGAACAGTTGGCCGCTCGCGTGCGCGAAAAAGGCATTGAACTAAGCTGGACGGAAGCTTTGGTGGACTACATTGCCAGCGCCGGCTACGATCCCCAGTTCGGCGCCCGGCCCCTCAAACGCCTGATCCAGAAAGAGCTGGAGGATGCCATGGCCAAAGCCGTGCTTAGCGGTAAAGCCGGGCCCAGCATGAAGCTGGACTATCAGAACGGCGAAGTGAGCATAAGCTAAGCGTATAATCAGCAAAGAAATGCCGCCCCGGAATTTGATCCGGGGCGGCATTTTTTATTTCCGATGCAATCGGGGAAAAGAGTCCTCTAGGCTGAAAAAAGATCGACCCAATACTGAGGCAATTATTTTTATTGACAGGAAATCCGGCAGGCGATATCTGTTGTTTAGGAGGTTAAGATGAAGAAAATCGCCTTTCTGTTGATCCTTGCCCTGCTGGCTCTGCTCGCGGGCTGCAGCCTTTTCTGTCCTGAAGACGAACCTTCTGGCTGGATCGAAATTGACGGCCAGGATTTTCCCGTTTATGTGGACCATTTTGCCGATTACGAGCACACCGATGCCAACGGAACTTCCCTGGGCACGGTGGCTTACGGCGAAGATGGCGATGCCAACGACTGGCAGATCTTTGCCTATGATCCTTCCAGCCGGGGCGCTCTGCCCAAAATGGGCGCCAAGGCAGGCGGGGCCAGGGACGAATACCACATCCTGGTCCGGGCGTTTTGTGAATACAATGGCTCCGTGGAGCTGAACGCCGCCATCTATTATAACGGCAAAGACACCGGGTTTTTCACACCTCACAGCTTCAGCTATCAGGGTGCCTACGACCCGGCTTTGGAGAACAGCTTCCTGGTGTCGCATCCGGATTATGAGTTCCTTCTGGTGGAGCCGGAGGTCAGCTTCGCCCCGGAAACCAATACCTACAGCTATGTTTTCCACGGTAACCCGATTATCATACCCCCGCCCTGGGATCCCTTCATCGTCATCTTGGATGAGCAGGGCCATATTCTTCTGAGATGGATAACTTATTCGGAAACGAACATGCTGGGATTCCGTCTCCACCGCTCTGATACGAACGATTTTGCCAACGCCCAGGTTATCAATCCGGAACTCATCCCCGCCACCAACACCAGCGAGCAGCACGATTACAGCTATACCGACGTGAACGTGTCCCCCGGCCACACCTATTATTACTGGCTGGAGAGGGTCTTTGACGGAGCAGACTCTTACATTTACGGTCCGTGCTCAGTTACAACGCCCCCGGCTGTAAACAGGATCGCTCCTGCCTATCCGAATCCCTGCCGGAACTACTTTTACCTGCCCCTGGACGTGAAATTCGAAAGCGGCGCGACCATTCTGCTGCTCGGCAGCCAGTACACGGTGCGCAAAAAGGATATACTGGGTGCAGGATGCCACAATCATTACCTGGATGTGCACAATTTTGAGCCAGGCCTCTACCGCGTTTTCGTCTGGTTCCACGATGGCCACTACTCCTACGGGGATGTGCTGGTCGAGGAGTAGAAGGATCGCCAATATACAAGGCAGACTACAGAACATCATGAAACACAGAGCAAAGCACAGTCTCTGGTTCGGCGTGGCGCTGTTGCTGACGCTGCTTTTGTGGGTCGGCCGGGGCGAGGCTCAGAAGAAGGAACTGCAGTTACAGGAGGTTTCGCGCTTCGCCTTTGCCACCCACGACATGAGCTATGCCCGCCAGCCTGTTATCCAGTATCCTTATGTTTACATCCCAAACAGTTACGGGTTCCAGGTCTGTGTTTGGGATAGCACCGCGAACACCTTCACGGAAATTGCCAATTACGGCGTGCCGGGCATGACCCACGAAATGGTAGCCTGGCAGGATTATCTCTTCCTGTCTGTGTTCTTTGGCTCTGGCAACGCAGTGGGTTCGGATGCTGAAGTGCTGTTCCGGATCGACATTTCCGATCCTCACCATCCCCAGCCAGCCGGAAGCATAACCGCTGGAACCGCCGGCTTGAGTTACAGGAGTATGCGCCTGGCCAACGGAGTGCTGCTGGCCTCCACTCAAAGCGGAGGTTTCCTGCAGGAACTGGTCTGCATCGATCCACAAACTCTCAGCATCACTCACAGCTATCCGGGGCATTACCATTTTGAAACGATCGCGGACGGATATGTAATAACCCGGCCTTACAATTCCGCGCCCTTTCATCTCTTCAGCGTGGACCCGGCCACTGGTTTAACCGCTCTGGGAACCGTCACTTTGCCGCATTACCCTGTGAACACCTTTCCCCGCTTTGCCGATCTGGGCCCTTCCGTGGTTGGCAGCCAATGCGGCTCGGGGATGTACATCTTCCAGCTCACGGATATCCTGAACTGGCAGCAGATGTCGTTCATCGAGGGCGGATATGACTCCAACGGCGTGATCTGCAATGGCTATCTGGTGTTCGGAGACTATGAAACAGACATGTCCCGGCTGTATGTCTATGACATATCGAACCTTAGCCAGCCACTGCTGGTCTCCAGCGACCTCTACCCGCCCGGCCTGGAGGAATATCCCGCCATGGAGAGATTGCTGGCCTGCGGCGACTTTCTCTTTCACAGTTGCACCTTTTATGGCTGCCTCTGCTTGAAGGTGACAGACTCCGGCACCGTGGTCTTTGCCGGTGAATGTTACGACCTGCCCATGTATAGTAGCTTCGGCTGTAAATACGGCAACTACATCCTGCAGCCGGTCTGTTTCCGCGGCATAGCCTGCTTTGACATCTCCCAGCCCGAATCTCCACAATACGCCTTCTCCGTGTTTCCCGACAGGACGGTTTACGCGCTGGTGAACGGCAATTACCTGCTGGCTTGGATGACCCCTGCGGGCAGCTACGGTACATTGACAACCGAAGCCATATACGACATCAGCGACCTCCAAAACCCGCAACTGGTGTGGTCACAGCCCTACAGCCTACAAAGCAGGATATTCTTCAACCCCCGCGAGCCGGAGCTTTTCTACTGCCTGGCCGCTGATGGCCTGTCCGTTAGCAAATACCAGATTTCCGGCGGCCAGGCCAGCCTGCTGTTCAGCCATCCCAATCCCGTGGTTCTCCGTGATCCGGTTTTTAATCGCGGGATTCTCTATCAGGCCAGCGTTTCCCCCTCTTCGCCAGACCGGTATGACCTCTATGCCACTAACGGTTTTGAGCAAAACACACCCCAAGCGCCTGTGGTGAGGGAGGGATTCATCCCTGGGTTATGGGCAATGCTGGACGCGGGAAACTACTTGTATATCCGTGACTATCCTGGCCCAACCTGCATATTCCACAACGAATTATCAACCTTTGAAGTGGCAAGCGACATCAGGGCATTTGCCTTCCACGATTACGTCTGCGTGGGCCGGCCTCACGGAGTAAGTTTCTACGACACGACAGTTCCGCTAACGGGATTTCAGACAGAGGACCTGTTCCTGCCTCAATACTCATATTCCGTCAATATCGCCTGGGACGATGAGTATCTTTATCTCTTCGGGCAGGACAACATCGCCATCTATGCCTACACCCTCACCACCGGTGCCAACGGGGAAGAACTGCCCAAACCTCCGGAAATCCAGCTTTCCGCCAGTCCCAATCCCTTTTCCGGCAGCGTGGAGATCAGTTTCGAACTCAAATCCCCTGCCCGGGCCGAGCTGGCTGTTTACAACCTCCGGGGACAGAAGCTACGCGATTTATCCAGCGCATCTTACGGACCCGGCAAACACAGCTTGACCTGGGACGGGAAGGACCATTCAGGAACCCAGGTTCACGCTGGAATCTATCTGCTCAGGCTGTATGCCTCGGGGCGGGAAACAGCCTTCAAGAAAATCAGCAAGTACTGAAGTAACACCATTCCTTACAAGAGGATATGGTGTTAGAAACCTCCAAAGTCAAGGTACTGGCGGAGCTGATTAAGGCCGTCTGAAGAGGAAACAGTTGCAGTGTTGGGGCGCAATCCACTATCTCCGCCCTGCCTGCCAGCCATTGGAAAAAACCCAGCAGGCAACCGGTCCGTCCTGAAGCCTTTATCATCCGCCATTGGATAGCCTCCCGTATAATCCCCGCACCGGATGCGGCCATTATGCGAGAGGCGGATGGGAGCTGAAGGGAAGGGCGTTAAGGTGGGGCAGAAGCGGTTCCCATAGACCGCATCCAGGAATCAGCCCGGAGGGCGACAGAACCAACTTGATTTGATAGAGAACCGCCTTTTCAACCAGCCTGCCTTTTAACACATGAAAAAAGCCTCCCCCATTTTCGGGAGAGGCCTTATATGGATGGTATTGGAGTTGTTTAGTACATTCCTCCACCCATGCCGGGATTGGCCATCGGGGCGGGTGGTTCGGGTTCCTTGATGTCGGTGATGATGCACTCGGTGGTAAGCATCAGGGCCGCTATGGAGGCGGCGTTTTGCACCGCGGAACGCACAACCTTGGCGGGATCAATGATGCCGGCCTTGATCAGGTCCTCAAACTTGCCGTTGGCGGCGTTGTAGCCCATATGGATTTCCTTGTATCCTTTCAGTTTTTCCACGACCACAGCGCCTTCCTCGCCAGCGTTCGCGGCAATCTGGTAAGCGGGGCGTTCCAGGGCTTTCATCAGGATTTCAACGGCCATCTTTTCCTCGCTGTCGAGGTCTTTCATCGTCTTGAGGGCTTTGGCAGCCTGGATCAGGGTGACTCCGCCGCCGGGCACGATGCCTTCCTCAACCGCGGCGCGGGTGGCGTGCAAAGCGTCATCCACGCGGGCTTTCTTTTCCTTCATTTCGGTTTCGGTGGCGGCACCGATGCGGATCACGGCAACGCCGCTGGAAAGCTTGGCCAGGCGTTCCTGAAGCTTTTCTCTGTCGTAATCGGAGGTGGTTTCCTCGATTTGGGCCTTGATCTGCTTCACGCGGGCGGAAACGGCTTCATCGCTGCCGCCGCCTTCGCGGATGGTGGTGTTCTCTTTTTCCACGATGATTTTCTTGGCGCGGCCAAGGTCGGTCATGGTGGCGCTGTCGAGGCGGCGTCCCATTTCTTCGGAAATCACGGTGGCTCCGGTGAGGACGGCAATGTCTTCCAGCATGGCTTTGCGGCGGTCGCCAAAACCGGGGGCTTTCACTGCCACCACGTTGAGCACGCCGCGGAGCTTGTTAACCACAAGGGTGGCCAGGGCTTCGCCTTCGATGTCTTCGGCGATGATCAGCATGGGGCGTCCCTGCTGGGAAACTTCCTGCAGGATGGGCAACAGGTCTTTGAGGACGCTTATCTTCTTGTCGTGGACGAGGATGAAGGGATCCTCGAGCTCGGCGATCATCTTGTCGGCATTGGTTACAAAATAGGGGGAAAGGTAGCCGCGGTCAAACTGCATGCCTTCCACTTTTTCCAGACCGGTGTCAATGGATTTGGCTTCCTCGATGTTGATGATGCCTTCCTTGCCCACGGATTCCATTGCTTCGGCGATCAGTTTGCCGATTTCGGGATCGTTGTTGGCAGAGATGGAAGCGATCTGGGCGATCTCTTCATTGCTCTTGATCTCTTTAGAATACTCGTGGATTTTATCTACCACAACCTTGGTGGCCTTTTCCAGACCGCGTTTCAGATACATCGGATTCACTCCGGCGGTCACGTGCTTCAGGCCTTCCTCGATGATGGCCTGGGCCAGCAGGGTGGCTGTGGTGGTGCCGTCTCCGGCGTTATCATGGGTCTTTTCCGCCACTTCTTTGCAGAGCTGGGCGCCCATGTTCTCAAATTCGCCCTCAAGCTCGATTTCCTTGGCGATGGTCACACCGTCGTTGGTGATAGTGGGGGAACCGTATTTCTTGTCCAGGACAACGTTTCTGCCGCGCGGACCAAGAGTCACCTTCACGGCGTCGGCGAGCTGGTCTACTCCCTTCTTCAGGGAAGTCCGGGCTTCGTGTGAATATAGCATTTGTTTTGCCATTGATTTATACCTCCATATGGTTTAATCTGTGGATATTAATTTAGCAGTCTCAGTAACTGAGTGCTAAAACTAAGATAAGCTGAATTCTGTCAAGCACAAATTTTATTTTCCGTTTGACAGATAGCCGCCACCGGGAAAGCTGGCCGTAAAAGACGATACGGAACACAGATGGACAAACACATAGAATCAGCTCTCGCCCAGCTTTTGCCAGAACTTGCCCGGCATGGGATCAGCGTTTCCAGCCAGAGGGAGCTTCAATACGGGCTGCAGTTGCGGCTGGAGCGCGACGCCGAAACCGCCACCCTGAATCTCTACTGGTCGCTGAAAAAGGGGATCAGCCAAGTCCTGGCGGGCAAGCCCAACCGCCTGAAAGCTGACCTGGCCAAGCTTCTGAATGCTGCCGAAGCCGGGCCGGTGGGCGATTTTCATACTTGGGAACGCTGGATCGGATCTGATGAATGCGGGAAGGGCGATTATTTCGGGGCTCTGGTGGTGGCGGCTTTCGCCCTGGATGCCGAAAAAGTTGATGAGATCCGCTCCCTGGGCGTTTTGGATTCCAAGAAACTCACCGATATCCAGGTCAGGGACATCGCTCACAACCTCTACTCGCGCTTCCCGGAACGGATCGCCTGCATCGTCATCAAGCCGCTGCGCTACAACGAGATAATGGCCGACAGGCAGAGCCGCGGGGAGAACCTGAACGACCTCCTGGCTTGGCAGCACGGCACCGCGATCATGGAATTGCTGGTACGGATACCTCTGGTGCAGGGTGTGCTGGTGGACCAGTTCAGCCTGCATAAAAAGGTAAGCAAGTACCTGAAAAACAAGGAAATCGGCATTCCCGTGGAAGAGCGTCCCAAAGCCGAGGCCGATCCCGCCGTGGCTGCCGCTTCCATTATAGCCCGCTACCAGTTTTTGCAGAGCCGCCAGGCCATGGACCGGCATTACAAGATGAGTTTTCCTCTCGGAAGCGGCAAAAACGTGCTTCCGCCCGCCAAGGCTTTTGCCGACAAATACGGTTGGGACCGCCTTGCCGAAGTTGCCAAGCTGCACTTCGTCACCAGCCGCGGCGTTCGGGTTAAGGATATTTTCGACCCTCCCGCTGACAAATAGCTTGACAGAATGGAACACCGCTAAAACTTGAATCCATAAATCAAATCCAAACGGCAAAACTCCCAAGTTCCTCAAACGGAATCAAGGCATATTGTAACATTTTTTGCACCTCAGAGAAACATACCATCCCCCACCGGGATTTTGGAGCATACCATTATGATCAAAAAGATGGGACGTCTGAATCTGGACGACTATAAAATCATGGACGCTCATGTGGACAAGATTTTCAAGAATCTGGACAAGGGCAACAACGGCATAGCGGAACGTCAGATATTTGATATGGCCAACACCCAAAACTACTTCGTGCGTGAAGAATTGGGCAAACGCCTGGCCGTTTATGAAGGCAAGGGCAAGCTGGAACGCATCTGCGGCGATATGCTGGAGCATAATCTCTACGGCATCCGCGCCACCGCCCTCTTCTATTTTTACTACCGCCACCAGTCCGAGCCCGCCATCATCGCCCAAACCCTGGACAAAACCTGCGAAACCGTGCCCTGGGAAAGCGAGACCATCTGTTTCGAGATGTGGAAAAAGGCTCCCGAGGTGATGCAGGAATACATGCCCCGCTGGTCCACATCCGAAAATCCCAAAAAGCGCGAGATGTCGCTCCACGGCATGGAAAACATCGCTTCCCGCAGCCCCCAGTATGTGCTTACCTTCATCAGCCGTCTGCTGGATGACGAGGATGAGGAAGTGCAGAAAAAGATAAGCCACATCCTGGTGCAGGTGGGCCGCCAACGCCCGCTGCAAACCTATGCCAGCATTCGCCGCTGGCTGCTGGAAGGCGATGAAACGCGTGCCCGCACCATCTGGGCCACCCTCAAAAAACTCACCAGTATCTTTTCCCAGAAGAACATGCGCGACAAGGCCCAGGAGTTCGTGAGCATTTCCCAACGCGTTGTGAAAGGCTGGAAATCCGATTCCGACCCGGCTGTGGTGCAATTAGGGCACAAACTGGGCAAACTGATCAAGGACATATGATCCACGTAATCCTGGTGGAGCCTATCTATGAGGGAAATGTGGGCGCCGTGGCCAGGATTATGCACAACTTCGGTTTCACAGGGCTGCGGATCGTGGGCGCTGTGCCCAGCAAGAACGATTTTTACCTGGCCATGCATTCAGAACACTTGCTGGAAAATGCTTTGGTCTTTCCCACCCTGGCAGAGGCTGTGACTGATCTGGATCGCGTCATCGCCTTTTCCCGCCGCCTTGGCAAACTCAAGCCGGCGGACCTCAACCCGCCCCAGATGGCGGATTATTGCACGAAAATCCCCCAACTGGAGATTGGCCTGGTCTTCGGCCGAGAAACTTTTGGCCTCACAGACGCCGAAGCAGCCCTCTGCCCCCTCCGCTGCCACATTCCGGCCAATCCGGCCTTTCCCTCCATCAACCTCGCCCAGGCCGTGACCATTGCCCTTTGGGAACTAAGCCGTGGAGGAGAAAAAAGCGCCCGGATCAAAGCCGTGAGCGGAATTGAACTTGACAAAATGAAAGCCTACATGCTTGATGTCATGGAGGCCACTGGATTCTTTCGCAGTCACGAGACCACGAACTGGGAAATGTTCATCGCCAAGATGCTCGCCCAACTGAATCCGACCAAAACAATGCTTTGGCGTTTCCGCCAGATGTTCAACCGCTGGCATGTGCTCGTCACAGGCAGGGGCAGAGGTTATGAACGCTCCCTCCCGGCCGGGCAGGATACCGAAGACAAACCAGAATAAGCATTCGCTATATGCCGCCGGTGCTCTATCTGCCTGGCGGACCCAGTTTAATAGAGGTAAGCTATGACACTTTTAACGGCAAGAACCGAGCTCGATCCCCGTCAGCAGGAGATCTTCAAATTCTGCGAAGCCTATTTCTTCGCCCATGAAAATCCCGCCCTGGTGAACAAGAACGCCCGCTACTTCACAGAGGGTTACGACGCTTTTGGCATCAAAGAGGACGAGCTTCGCGAGCTCCGAGACCAACTGCTGGAACGCTTTGAACCCAGCGTTCCCGAGCTGGCGGAACTCGCTTACCACCTTTTCGCCACCGGTAAATACGAATTCGGCTCGCTGGCCCTGATGCTGCTTAAAAAACACCGACCCCGCTTCGACCGCAGCGTCTTTGACCAGCTCAAACGCACCTTGGACGATGTGGTGGAGAACTGGGCACATGCTGATGTGATCGGCACCAAACTCACTCCCGTGCTGCTGGAGCTGAATTTGGTAGACCTCGCGGATTTCGAGCCCTGGCGCTTTTCTCCCAGCAAATGGACCCGCCGTGTTGCTGCTGTCACCTTGCTTTATCTGCGCAGCCACCGACCTGTGGAGCAATTGCTGGAATTCATCCAGCCCCTGATGCAGGACAATACCCGGCCAGTTCAGCAGGGCGTGGGCTGGTTCCTGCGCGAGCTCTGGAAAGTGCATTCCCGCGAAGTGGAGGATTTCCTTTTTGCCAACAAGGATACCGCGCCCCGCCTCGTGATCCAGTATGCCACGGAAAAGATGAACAAGGATAAAAAGAAGCGCTTCCGCCGAGCCATCAGCAAGGCTGTGAAACCGAACAAGCCTCAATTCCGCAAGGACAAACCACCCCAGGAGGATTCAGGTGACTAAGCTTTTTCCGATCATTTTCTTGCTCTGCTTACCGTTGCTGCTCCCGGCACAGCAACTCTCTGTTTCACTCGACCTTTCCGCACTCACGCCCGGCACCGATGAACTCCCTGCCGGATGGGGAGTCCTCACCGCACCCGGCTCTCCACGCCTGCCTGTCAAGACAGTGAACATTGTCCTGCCCCCGGAGGCTGCCAACCTCACTTTCAGTTATCAGTTCACCGGCCTTAAAAGCATTCCCTCTCCGCCTCCCTTTCTGAATCCGCCTTTTACAGACGGAGAACGTGTTATCGCCGGCCCAGCCTCCTTACCAGATGCTGCCAGGGTTGTCTACAAGGGCATCGGCCATTGGGGCGAAGTGGCTTACGCCAGCTTTTCAGTTCTTCCGGCCACGCATACTGGAGCTGAATGGCGGGCCTGGCAGCAACTTCGGCTTGACCTCAGTTGGGAGCAGCCCGCAGAAACTGCCTCAAAAACACTGCCTCCGGTCTGGCAACAGCTTGCCAAAAAAGGATATGAACCTGCTGATTTCTTCGTCAATCCCCAGGACCTGAACAAGTATTACGTTCCCAGCTCTGCCAAAAACTACGACTATCTGATCGTCTCCACCCCGGAGCTTTACACTGCGATTGCCCCGCTGGAAACTTACCGCCAGGGGCAGGGCCTTATCACCGCTTTCGCGGATATCAACACCATCCTCAATTCCAGCCCCGGCGCCACAGCTGGCGAAAAGCTGCGCAACCACCTTATTGCCCAGTATCACAGCAATCCCTTTTCCTATCTGCTGCTGGTGGGCGATTACGACAAAGTTCCGGTGATGTATCTCACTCCCGAGCCGGACGGTAGCGAGACTGTGGCCTCGGATTTCTTCTACGGCGACCTGAGCAGCATTGTGGATACCGATTCCGACGGCCGTTTGGGAGAATATTCCTCTGGCGAGGGAATCCAGGACTTTCTCTGTGATTTTACCCCGGAAGTTTTTGTGGGCCGCATTTCCAACAACAGTCCCGTTACCGTGGCCCAGATCGCCGCGCGCACCGTGGCTTACGAACAAACCAATGCACCCTGGATGCGGAAAGCCCTGCTGCCAGCTGCTTATCTGAACTACGGCGGCGAGCCGGAAACCATCTATCTGCAAACCGATGGCGCGACCTTTATGGAGTTAGCCCGCCAGACCATCCTCAGCGATTATGATTGTACCACAATGTATGAGCGATATGGTTTCCTGCCTTCCTATCCTTGTGATATTGATCTGGATTACGACCTGCTCAAAAACGAGTTGAATACAAACAGCTACGGGCTGCTCAACTGGAGCGCCCACGGCTCTTCGGGATCCTCTTCCCGCAAGGTCTGGATGAACGATGACAACAACAACGGCCTGCCCGATTCCTGGGAAATGAACTGGATGGGCATGGTGGACCGCCAGAGCTTTGACAACCTTGCCAACCCCGACGGCATGGTCGTTTTCGCTGCCTCCTGCTACAACGGCGCGATAGACAGCTACCAGCCATGCCTGGCTGAATACGCCCTACAGAAAAAGGCCGTTGCCGTCACCGCTGCCACCAGGACCGGCTGGTACAAGATCGGCTGGGCCAATCCCGGCTGGGGCGGGCTCAGCTCCTACAATTACCACTGGCTGGAAAACATCGCCAGCAACGGCATGACGGTCGGTGCCGCCCAGGCCTTTGCCAACCTCACCCACTGCCAGTATTACCTCTTCGGCGACCCCGTCGATGCCGGCGGGATCATCTGGCCGGAACTGCAAAATGTCTATACCTATCTGCTTTACGGCGATCCCGCCATCGGCTACATCGGCCAGCAGAACTACAGCAATGGCGAGATACTGGTCTATGAACCCTCTCACCAGGACGGCCTGCCCATCGTCGAAGCGCTCGACCTCGCCCATTTCAATGTGGTGTACACCGATAAGCTAATCCCGGATCATGACTATATCAACCAGTTCGAGGCGGTCTTCTGCCTCTTCGGCTGGGGCGACACAGCCTATGTCCTGAACCCTGATTCGCTGGATTACGCCCTGCTGAATTCCTATCTGAACAGCGGCGGCAAGCTCTATCTGGAAGGTGATGTAAGCTGGGACTCCCAAGACCCCTTCTGGGGAAAATTCGCCATCCAGGCATCCCTGGAAAACTTTGCCTACATCGAAGACCTCACCACCACCCAGGCCGGTCACACCTACACTTGGGGCTATGACGCCCAGGCTGAACCCCATACCCAGATACTGATGCCCACGAACTCATCCTCGGAGGTTTTCATCAGCACTCAAAACCTTCAGCATCCTGACCATCCGGTTGCCATACTGAACGTTAAAGACAACTATGCCACCGTCGCTTCGTCCTTTGCCTTGGCCGATGTGGACGACACCCCACCCTACTCCAGCGATTTCCGCTTCCTGCTGGGCACCATCCTTGACCGCCTGGGCGTGATAGATTACCTGCCCACGGGCGCCAACGATCCCCAAGTTCCTGCTCCAGAGCTGTCCGCAAGGCCCTTTCCCAATCCTTTCACCGCCGGGATGACCCTTCAGGTAGAACTGCCCAAGGCCTCTGCTGCCAGGCTGGAGATCTACAACATTCGGGGGCAGAAGGTATACTCCCGCAGTTACTTGACTTTGACGGCTGGAGCCCATGAACTGCTCTGGGACGGATGCGATACCCGGGGAGAAATGGTTTCATCCGGGCTCTATTTCTGGCGGTTCAGCGCTGGTGAGAACTCCCTCAGCGGCAAGATGCTAAAACTGGCTGAATAGCCTGCTGGAGCATTTTGAAATTCCAACGGGTCCAATGATCCTTGTTCCGCGGAGTTGTCGGGATGGCCGATTGGATTTTATGCTATAATCCCGATTTTTTATTAACGTGTTTGAGAGGTAAATAATGATGAACGCCAAGCGTTTCACCCTGCTTATAGTTTTTCTGGCCTGTGCCATTGCAAGCCTGGCCGCTCTTCCTTCAGCCTTCACCTCCAAGGGGAACCCCGGGCTGTATAAGACCCTGCGCTCCAAAGCGTTGGGCAACCTTGCCAAGTTGGACCGCCATCAAAGGAAGGAATATCGGCGTCTGCTGAAAGAACAAGACGACGTTCTGATGGCCTATCTGCTTGCCTATGAAAGTGATGCCAACCTCCAGATCGCCCGCCCGGCAGATGTGCTGTCGAACTATCTGCATGTACGCGCCCTCCTCAATACCCACGGGACCAGCCTGGACCCGGAATTCTACCTCTCCTACGTGGCCAAGCAAACCGTATCCGACGAACGCATAGAGGCTTACCGCGAAGGCCTGCTCCGGGATGGTCTGCGTGAAATCATGGAGTCCAGCACGGATGAGATCGACCTGTACAGAAAAGTCAGCCAGTGGTGCGTGGGCCGCCTCAAGTTTCAACCCACCTCAGGACGCGACCAAACCCCGCTCGACATCACCCAAAAAAGCCTGTTAGGGCGTTGTGAGGAGATGCAAATCCTCTTCGTGGCCGCCGCCAGAACGGTTGGATTGCCCTCGCGGCCGGCTTCCACACCCTGGTGGCCGCATCAGGATAACAATCACGCCTGGGCAGAAGTTTGGCTGGACGGAGCCTGGCACTATACCGGAGACATGGATGCCGCCTATTGGCCCGACCAGACCTGGTTCAGCGGCCTCATCGACAAGACCGTGCTGATCCTTGCCGACGGCTCTCTGCCCGCAGCCAGCGACGAGGTCCTGATTCGCGGAAAATACGATTGCGTGATCAATTCCATCCGCAACTATGCCGGGGAACGCACCCGTTCTCTCAGCATCCAAACCCTTGATGAGCAAGGTAATCCGCTTCCGAATACCTCGGTCGGCGTGATGGTGGTGAACTGGTCTGCCCTGCGTCCGCTGGCCTGGCTCAAAACGGATGCCGAAGGCAAATTAACTTTCTCCGTGGGCCGCGGTGCCTTTTACCTGGCCGCCGAGCAAGATGGGAAGCGGGCCTTGGAGCTGGTCCCTTCCAGCGACAGCACGCTCATCAACTGCGACCTGACGCTGAAAGCCGGGCCGCTGGCTGACCGCGATGACCGGCTTGTCTATCCCTCCAACCCCTTCGAATGGAAACAGGCTCCGGAAGACTGGAACGAAGGCGTGAAGCGGGAAAAGGAACGCTGGAATGCCATCGACCGAAGCTGGGCCAGGGTCGCCGCTTCCCAGGCGGATTCACTCAACGCGGAATTTGTCAAAGCCGCGCGGGGGAATTATGCCGGGGCTTTGGAGTTCCTGCGCCGCTATCCCCATCCCTGCGAAGGGTTTATCGAGGATTGTTTGGCTGAAGAATGGGGCATCATGGACCCTAAGTTCCTCTGGCAGGCCAGCGCTGACCAGATTGAAGCAGTATATCATGCTTACCTAAAATATGAAGATGATGAGAATATTGGCCAGGATATGGGGTCGCTGATCTTTCCCTCTGTCCGCTATGAAGAACTGCCCCAACCGCTGGGGTTCCGGAACGGGATACCCAGCTTCTATCCCCGCTCATTTTACCAACAGGGTGAAACCCGGCTTGAACGTCTGAATCGGGCGGCGCGCTGGCTGAAGAGAAACTACAAGATAGACCCCGACAAGGCTTTAAGCGGTATGCCGCCGCTCCATGTCGTCATCGGACAAAAGTATCTCAACAACGCCCAATACAAGCTAATGGCTGTCAGCCTGGCTCGTGCCAACGGAATTCCTGCCTATGCCGGCTTCCGGAGCAAGCACATAGGGGTCATATTTGACGATGGTGACAGCGGTTATTATGATTTGGAAACCTGTGCTCCGGAGATAGATCCCGATGAGCAGGAGGCATTAGTGAAGCTGACCGTGCTTGTTTCTGACGAATCAGGCGCGCCTCTGGGATCGAACGAAAGGGCTATGCTCATCCTCTCTGATATCCGCGAGGGCGACTATGCCTGGCTGGAAGGCTATTCCGGAAAGGACGAGGGCAACGGGGTCCTCAGTTTCCAGGTGCCCAAGGGTGAATGCTACCTTTCCGCCATTTACCGGATCTCGGACAGCCTGACCGCTTTCCAAACCAAACATCTGGACCTGGATGACAGCCTCACGGTGGAGATCTTTCTGAAGGATTACCCCCGCGGCTGGAACGATGGTGTCTATTACGAACTTACGGAGCTGCTAACCCCGGCAGACACAACCGGCTTCGAGATCTTTCTAATCGGCAACCACGACCAGGAAAATAGCATCCGATTAGCTGAAAAGCTGCGTTCCCTGGGACGGAAATTCCTTTGGGTGGGTTACGAGCCGGCGCCGCAACCCATTGCCAATTATGTGGTAAGCCAGCTTTGGGCGCAGTGGATGACCGAGGACCAGCGCAACCGGGCGCGCACCATCACCCTCACCCTCAAAAACGGAAAATGGGACAGCTATGAAGGGCTTTGGGACCACCTGCCGGAGTGACCAGCCAAAGCTGTTCACGCTTGCCGACACCATAAGACCTTTGGCATAACCCCAGGGTAAGGAGAAAACAGGGATAGATATGGCTCTCTTTCAAACCGAGTGGTTAGAAACGCCGTCATCCGATC
The DNA here is from genome assembly GCA_012516855.1 of Candidatus Cloacimonadota bacterium. Lineage (NCBI taxonomy): Bacteria > Pseudomonadati > Candidatus Cloacimonadota > Candidatus Cloacimonadota bacterium. Next base: position 17,429 of record JAAYWB010000068.1, on the reverse strand, counting down.
GCAGACTTGGATACAGCATGACTATAAACACTATTACTGATATTATTATCATTAGGTTAAGAAAGAATGGATACCAGGCTTCTCTGAAGTGTTGATAAAGCAGAATCACGGGTACCCACCATAAATGAATTTGAGCCATATCAAACCCCCGCATCGCCGCGGGTGTTTTTCGTATCCAAGCCTGCCCTTGAGCCGATGATTCCTGTGATCGCAACAGCCCGGTCTGGATACCGGCCGCGACCGCGAGGGCGTTTGGTCCTTAGCCCTTGTTCACATGCCCCTGTCTCGCCTTCCGCACGATGGCCGCATTTGGTGCGGGAATTATCCGGGAGGCGTGGGAGTGGAACGGAAGCGAGCGCTAAGGACCTGACCTGCGAAGGCAAATTCATAGGTTCGCTAATTTACCCTACTGAGGTGCGGGGAAAGGGAGCCAGGGAATTGTCAGATTTGAGGTTGAGGGCAGTTTAGTCCACAAATAAATCAGGCTCTCTTCTAAACCGGGTTAACCAATCCGGTCTGAAAGAGAACCTGATTTATAGACAGTTCAATCAAGCCATTTCGCGGGTGATGCGGGCCCCGATGGAATTGAGTTTTTCCTCGATACGGTCGTATCCTCGGTCGATGTGGTAGATGCGGGAAACGGTGGTGGTGCCTTCGGCGACCATACCGGCTAGGACAAGAGCCGCGGAGGCGCGCAGGTCGGTGGCCATCACTTCAGCGCCGCTGAAGGCTTTGACCCCTTTCACATGGGCAACGTTGCGTTCCATGCGGATGTCGGCCTGGAGGCGGTTGAGTTCGGCAACGTGCATGAAGCGGTCCGGGAAAATGGTATCCTCGATGAAGCAGGTGCCTTCGGCAAGCGCCATCAGCACGGTGAACTGGGCCTGGAGGTCGGTGGGGAAGCCTGGATAGGGCAGGGTTAGGATGTCCACAGGTTTGATCACCTGGGGTGGGACAACGGTGATGTTGGAAGCTTGGACATCGATTTCGCAGCCGGCGGAGCGCAGTTTTTCCAGCAGGATGCCCAAATGCTCCGGCTGGCAGTTTGCCACGGTGACAGGCTTAGTGCTGAGGGCTCCGGCGATGAGGAAGGTGCCGGCTTCTATGCGGTCGGAGATCATCCTCATTTCCACAGGGAAGAGGTCGTTCACGCCTTCGATGGTGAGGGTGGTGCTGCCCTGACCGGAAATTTTCGCGCCCATTTTGTTGAGCAGTTCGATGGTGGAATCCACCTCCGGTTCCATGGCGGCATTGAACATACGGGTGGTGCCACTGGCCAAGACGGCGGCCATGAGGGCGTTGATAGTGGCTCCCACAGAGGATTTAGCGAAATGGATGTCCGCGCCGGTGAGCCGGTCGGCGGTGGCGTGGATGTAGCCGTGTTCGATCTCAATTTTGGCTCCAAGTGCTTCCATTGCTTGCAGATGCAGGTCCACAGGCCTGGTGCCTATGGCGCAGCCTCCGGGAAATGAGACCCGGGCCTCGCCCAATCTTGCCAAAAGCGGCCCCAGCACATAGATTGAAGCGCGCATCTTGCTCACCAGTTCATAGGGCGCTTCGTTGAAATTCACATCTCGTGAGTCAATCGACATCATGCCGTTTTCATAGACCACGCGAGCTCCCAGCACCCGCAGCAGGTGGGCCATGGTTTTAAGGTCGATGAGGTTGGGAACGTTGCGCAGCACGGATTTGCCCGGAGCGAGGAGGCAGGCTGCCATCACGGGCAGGATGGCATTTTTGGCCCCGCTCACCTGGATGGTGCCGCTCAGTTCGCGGTTGCCTTCAATGATGAATCTGTCCATTTAGTGTCCTTATTCTCTATTTCTCTGTATTTCGTTTAAGTCTAAAGCCCAGATAGCGGTTCCGGCCGGCGAGGTCATCTTTGGCCAGGCAGCATTCAAAGCCGGCTTCCGCCCCCAGGGCAATGATGCTCTGTCTTTGCAAAGCTCCGTGTTCAAAGAGGGCCAGGCCTCCATCATTCAGATGGTTGGGCAGACCGGGAAAAAGGTAGCGGTAATATTCCAGGCCTTCTTCCGCTGCCAGCAGAGCCTGCCGCGGCTCATAATCCCGCACCATGGGTTCCAGTTCCGAGTATTCCTTTTCGCTGATATAGGGGGGATTGCTGACAACAAGGTCAAAGCGGAAGTCGCCAGGAGGGAAAAGGTCCGCCTCTACGAAATCTATGGCGCAGTTGTGTCGGGAAGCGTTGTCCCGCGCCAGTTCCAGCGCCGCGGAAGAGATATCCGTGGCCATCACGCTCAGGTTTGGCCCGGTTTTTTTCAAGGCAATGGCGATGGCGCCGCTTCCGGTGCCGATCTCCAGCACCCGGGCTTCAGGTTTCAAGCGCTCAAGGGCGAGTTTCACCAGACCTTCGGTTTCCGGCCGGGGAATGAGAACGCGGGGATCGACCTTCAGTTCCAAACCGTAAAACCAGGTTTTGCCCAAAATATATTGGGGCGGCTCCCCCTTCTCCAGCCGGAGGAGAGCGTCGCGGATGGAAGCCTGTTGAGGCGGGGCAAGTTTCCTGTTGTGTTGCAGCCTGAGAGCGGGAACGGAACAATCGAGCAATCCAGCCAGCAGGAAATCCAGACCGGAGGAGGGCAGCAGCCCGGGCCGCAAACTTTCCAACAGGGATGCCAGGGTCATGCCTGGGCGTTCCTCCGGGGCTGGAGTTTGCGCAGCATCATCACTTTGCGGCCACCGTTCCCAAATTCCAAGTGGTCGGAAAGAAAATACAGCATTGCCAGGCCCCGGCCATGAGCTTCCATGCTCAGGTTGTCATCCGCCCGCAATCGTTTCAGCCAGGACTCGTAGTCAAAGCCCGGGCCATCATCCTCCACGCAGATAGCTATGGCTTCCTTTTCCTTCTCCATCCACATGGAAAAACGCATGCGGCGCCCGACTATTTCCGGCTGGAGAAGCTTGCGGCGGATGAGTTCGCACAGTTGGTCATGCTCGCTCAACCGCTCTTCATCTGTGAGTTCCAGAATTCCGTGGATGAAAGCGTTTTGTAGCATTTCGTCGGTACAGGTGAGCAGGTCGCTGAGGGTGTCGTGGGGAAGTTCCAAGTTTTTTTGCAGGATGGGATTGAGAATTTTGGTGACGCCCGCCGCGGAATACATTTGGGGATCGATAACGCAGGAAAACTCCGCCTGTTCGAAGCTATTGAACATGTTGACCTTGTTGCGCCGGTCAATGAGGCGAGCCGTAATAATCTCAATGGATTTGAGCAGGTGCTGGATTTCGACCGGTTTGTTGATAAAATCGGAAGCGCCAAGGCGGATGGCGCGGACAAAGTGTTCCTGTTCCATAAAGCCTGTCATCAGAATCACTTACTGAGCGCGACCATCCTGGCGGATCTTTTCCAAAAGATCGAGTCCGTTCATACCGGGCATATCAATATCACAAACCACTATGTCATATAGGTTTCTGCGCAGCTTCCGGAGGGCGTCACTGCAGCGGCTGGCTGTTTCCACCCGATAATTGTGCTCGGCCAGCAGCTTGCCCAGGCTCTTCGCGAGCTCCGGATTGTCGTCAACTATAAGGATGCTGTGGGTTTGCACAATCATTCCAGATTAATATTGAAAAGTTGGTTGAGCTTGAGCATGCTGAACAGTTCGTAGATGGAGTCCGAACTGCGCACCACTTCAATCTCCCCGCCCTTGCCGATGAAATCTTTGTAGAAAAGGAACAATTTGCCGATGCCGGTGCTACTGATATTCTTGCATTCAAACAGGTCGATATCCAGATAACGCGCGCCCGATTGCAGCACCTCGTCCAGCTTTGCCTGCAGGACTGATGCATTGTCGCTGTTGAGAAAGCCTTCGACGACCATCAGCGCCCTGTCGCCGTTGAAGCTGAGATCAATGTTCATAACCATCCCCTTGTATGCTTCATGTTTGAGTCCATATTTACTTTTTGCTCCCCATCTGTCAAGCAGATTATCAGTCCTTTTCTCAAATCAGCCTGATTTTCATTTGCATTGGTTCGGTCAACATGGCTCAATATGGAGGACTTGTCTTAGCGGTTAACCTATTGCAGGTAGATTCTGATTACTTGGCAGAGACTGTCTCTGACGAACTGGACAATCTGTCTCAGTCCATGTTTCTGAAAACAGATGATCTTGGGAAAGGCCGCTGGAAGCGGAACCGGAACTTTTTCCTTTACAAGATTGAAGTCCTGTCCAGAGTTGCTCCAAGTACCCCGGAACTCCTTGATTGCCGTTCCGGTGAATGGGATTTCCGAATCCTGAGATTTAAATAACAATACGCAACTATCTGGTAAACAAGAGAATACTATAATGGTGGCTAAATGAAGAAGGAATGGCTGTTCCAGGATGAGTTTTCCCCTGAACAACAGCAACAGATCGATGCTCTCACGGAGCAGTTGAAGTGTCCGCAGCTTGTGGCTGAACTCCTTTTCCGTAAAGGGCTGAACACTTCCCAGCAGATCGAGGATTTCTTCAACCCCAAGTTGAGTCACCAGCACGATCCCTTCCTCTTTCCGGACATGGACAAGGCTGTCGACCGCATCCTGAGCGCCATCGACCGGGGTGAGAAGATCCTCATCTACGGAGATTACGACGTTGACGGCACCACAGCCACCACCTTGCTCTATCTGGGGTTGCAGCGTTTGGGCGCCATCATCGATTTTTACATCCCGCACCGCATGATCGACGGTTATGGTTTGTCTCTGGGCAGCCTCGACCAGATCAAGGAAAGCGGCACCGGGCTGATAATCAGCGTGGATTGCGGCGTTAACGCCCTGGAAGAGATCGAGGCAATAAACTCCCACGGGATGGATATCATCATCACCGATCACCACAATCCCAAGGAAGATCTTCCCGACGCCTTTGCCATCATCAATCCCAAGCTGCCAGGCTGTCCCTATCCCTTTGCCCATCTGGCCGGGGTTGGCGTGGCCTACAAACTGCTGATGGCCATCTACCGCCGGCGGGGCATAGACAATGAAGAAAACACCTTGAAATACATGGACCTCGTGGCTGTTGGCACCATAGCGGACATCGTTCCCCTCACAGGCGAAAACCGCGTTTTTGCCCACATCGGGCTCCAGCATCTGGTGGACAAGAAAAATCTGGGTCTGAACGCCTTGGTGCAGATATCAGGTTTGAACACCAAGAATATGGACGCCTCGGACATCGTGTTTGGCATCGCGCCGCGAATCAACGCCGCGGGCAGGATGGGCTCAGCCTCCACTGCAGTGGAACTGTTGATTTCCCGCAAGAAGGAACGTAGCTTGGAACTGGCTGAGATCATCGAAAGGCAAAACTCCCTGCGTCAACAGCAGGACCAGAAAACCTTCCATGAAGCTTGCGACATCATCGAAAAGAAATACAAGGACATCAGCACAGCGCCCTGCATCGTGGTCTCATCCGACGACTGGCATCCCGGTGTGATCGGCATCGTAGCCTCCAAGCTGGTGGAAAAGTATTCCCGCCCGGTGGTAATGATCTCTTTCAAGGATGGTTTTGGCAGTGGTTCCGGACGCAGCATGGCGGATTTTGACCTCTTCGGTGCCCTGCGCGCCATCGGACACAACCTGCACAGCTTCGGCGGCCATAAATATGCTGTGGGCTTCACCATCCTCCAGGAGTACATCGATCGCTTCGAGAATGAGCTTGCCCGCTACATTGCAGAACATCACCAGATCAGCCAGGTGAATCTGCCGCTGGAGATCGACAACCAGATCGAGCTTTATGACATCAGCAACTTCCTGCTTGACTGGATCGAGCGCTTCGCGCCCTTCGGCCCGGAGAATCAGAGGCCCCTGTTGGTTACCAGAGACGTAATGGTGGCAAGCTATCCATACACGGTGGGGCGCAACCATCTGAAACTAAAGGTGGTTAAGGATGGCGTAGTGCTGGACCTGATCGGCTACAACCTCGGTGACTACCTCAGCCTGCTGAAAAAAAACGCGAGGTTGGACATCGCCTACACTCTTGAATACAACCGCTTTGGCTCCAAGACCAGCATCCAGGGCAAGCTGCGCGACCTCCACCTGCTTGAATAGGAATACCATGTTACGCAAATCAACAATCCTTTCCGTTTTTATCCTCTTTGCCATACTGCTGGCGGGTTGCGCCGAAAACAGGACCGCCAGGCCTGAACTGGAGAGCAGCCGGGAAAGGGTGGCGGAGTTTCCTGTTGCCCGCGTCTATACCAAAGCCGTCAGTGATGCAATGGGTAAAACTGTCTATGCCTACGTGCGTTCCAGCCAGGAGATCGACATCTTTGTGGATGGGCAGCGGGTAAACAGTCTTGGCGGACTGGGCTTCGAGCGTGGCAACTTCCAGCGGCTCAGCGATATCGGCGTGGATGCCGATGGCGGTTTGCTGGCTTTGGATTCAGCCCGGAAACTGCTCCGCAAATTCAGTTCCGAGGGAATGTTCATATCGGAATTCAGCCTGAAAACGCTCAACCAGCCTGAACTTTTCTGCGTGGCTCCGGATGGCACGCTTTTCGTTTATGACGCCGCTCCCTCTGAGATCATCTGTTACTCACCGCTTGACGGCAGGGAATTCAACCGCTTCGGGCGTTTCGAACTGGACCAACCTCAGAACCTGGACTGCAACAAGGATTATCTATGGGCGCAAAACCGGGACCGGGAAAGCACTCAGGTCTTTTCACTGCTGGGGCAGCTTGAATATTCGGCCAAGGTGTTCCGAGCCCTGGACAGGGTGGGCAATATGATTAGCTATGGCCGGGTTGAGGGTGTTAGCAATGTTCTCCAGAATCCGCTGTCCCTCACCGTGCAGGGCGATCTGGTTACGGTGTTGTGGGAGAACGAGATCTGGATGGACAGGCTGGTTTACGGAAGGAGAGGCGGTGAAACGCAATGACTTGCTGCTGACTGCCTTAAGCGCGCTGCTTCTGGCGCTGTCACGCCTGCCACTGCATCTGGGCTGGCTGGTTTTTTTCGCCTGGCTGCCGTTGCTGAGGGTTTTTGAACGAGGCCAGGCCAGTTCTCGAGACCTGCTGCGCATGGGTTTCATCATGTCGGTGGTCTATTGCGGGATAGTTTTTTACTGGCTGTTTTACGTGCATCCCGGAGCCTTGCCGGGAGTGATGCTGGTTTATATATTTGCCTACTATCTTGTGTTTTACGGCATCAACCGAATCTTCCTGACCCTGCCCCGCTGGCGCTGGGTGGGTTTTCTGAGCATCCTCATCACCTTCGAGTACATCCAGAATTTCGGCGAAACCCGCTTTCCCTGGTTCAATCAGGCTTATTCCCTGGCGGAATATGGCGTTCTGATCCAGGCGGCTGACTTAATCGGAGTGGTGGGCCTCTCTGTGCTCATTATCTGTGTGAACTTGTTGCTGTTCCAACTCTGCCCCTGCCTGCCAAAAAGGCTTCGGAACCGCTCTCAATCGGTTGTGGAGCTGCCTGAGGCATTCGGAAAGAAACAGATCGGGGTTTTGGCCGCCTTGCTGCTGATCTTTGCCGTTTGGTTCGGCTACGGCTGGCATTGCCAGACCCGGCTGAAGCTGGAACGGCATGATGCCTGCATCCATGTGATACAACCCTCCATCCCGCAGGTGCTGAAATGGGAGCCAGAGCAATATGAAGCTTCCCTGGCCATTTTTCGCGACCTGACCAAAAAAGCCGTCGCCGATTCGGCTCGGCTGGTGATCTGGCCGGAAGGGGCGATGATCGGCGATCTGGACCGCGTTTCCAGGGCTCGGAGAGACCTTCGTGCCTTGATCGACAGCACCCAGGTGGATGTGTTCACCGGCTTCCAGCACTATGTTTACGACCCTTCACATCCTGTGGGGACCCGCAGCTACAACGCAGCCTCGCTCTTTCAGCGCAACAATTTCGACCACGAGCTATATTTCAAGAATATCCTGGTCCCGGTGGGTGAACGCATGCTCTGGCTGCATCTTTTTCCCTTTTTGTGGAAAGTGAACCTCGGCCAGGCTAACTGGGAATTTGGCTCCAAGCTGGTCACTTATGAAAGCGGCGGCTACAGCTTTTCCCCCTCCATCTGCTACGAGCTGGCCTTTCCGGAGATCTTTCATCGCATGGCCATGCCGCGGGACAGCCTCAGCGGAAGTTACAGCAAATGCGATTATCTGGCCAATATCACCAACGACGCATGGTTCGGCACTTCCTACGGTCTCTGGCTTCATGCTATGATGTCACGTTTCCGTGCGGTGGAAAACAGGATCCAGATCTACCGCAGCGCCAACACCGGAATCTCGATGGTTGTGGACCCAAAAGGCAGAATCCTGGCCAAAACCGGGCTGAACGAGGTTACTACAATCACCGCGCCGCTCTACACCACACCCAAAATACCCCTCATCCGTAAAATTTACCGCTACCCCTTCCTCTTTGTGGCGCTCGCGGCCATTCTGGCCCTGACCGCCAGGATCAGAAAACCGGGAGGCAAACCATGAAAAAATACTTTTACACCATCGGCGAGGTGAGCAACCTGCTGGGCGTAAAACCTTATGTGATCCGCTATTGGGAAAGTGAATTCAGCTTTCTGCGCCCGCGCCGGGAGGAAGGCCGCATACGCAAGTATTCTGAAGAAAACATCGAACTTCTTCGCAGAATCCAAGACATGTTGCACAACCAGCGTTACACCATAGAAGGCGCGCGCCAGAAGCTGAAAGAGGAGCGCCGTTCCTCACGGTCAGCCCGGCCTGTTGCGACGGCTCAAACTCAAGAAATCAAGCACCCGGATGAGCTAAAGCAGCTTCTGCGGGGCCTGCGTTCCTCGCTGGATCAGATCAGGCGCTCATGCAAACAACTTGGGAGGGAAGGCAAATGAACTTTCAGGATATCATCCTCACCCTGCAAACTTACTGGGCAGGCCAAGGCTGCAGCCTGATGCAACCATACGACACCGAGATGGGGGCTGGCACCTTCCATCCCTCAACCTTTTTTGGCGCCCTGGGTCCCAAACCCGTATCAGTGGCTTACGCCCAGCCCTGCCGCCGTCCAAAGGACGGCCGCTACGGCGAAAATCCCAACCGACTTCAACACTACTACCAGTTCCAGGTGATCATCAAACCCAGTCCGGATGACATCCAAAACCTCTATCTGAGAAGCCTGGAGGCCATCGGCATCGAGATAGCCAAACACGACATCCGCTTTGTTGAAGACGACTGGGAATCCCCCACCCTCGGTGCCTGGGGCTTGGGATGGGAGGTTTGGCTGGACGGCATGGAGATAAGTCAATTCACATATTTCCAGCAGGTTGCGGGCATCGATTGCTTCCCGGTGAGCGTGGAACTCACCTACGGCTTGGAACGCCTGGCGATGTACATTCAGAACGTGGACGACTACCGTCAACTGCGCTGGAACGACACGCTGCTTTACGGGGATTACTTTTTCGCCCAGGAGCAGGAATATTCCGACTACAACTTCAACGCAGCAGACACCGCCCTGCTTTTCAAACTTTTCGAGGACTACGAAAAGGAATGCCGGAAGCTGCTGGAGAAAAAGCTGGTGTACCCAGCCTACGACAACCTTTTGCGCTGTTCCCACACTTTCAATCTGCTGGACGCCCGCGGCGTGATAAGCGTAACCGAACGCGCCGCTTACATCGGCAGGATCAGGAACCTGGCCAGGGAAACCGCCGGAACCTACATGGGCAAATACAACTGAGACATTCCGAAAATTCGGATACAGGATTTGCCCCGCGGCCTAGTATTTATAATGAGCAGCTTGTAACCAGCGCTTGATAGAACGCTTGGATTTTGGCTGCCAAGGAGTCCAAAATGAAGAAATCTTTGCTTCTCTGCCTGTTGCCACTGCTACTGCTGGCTTCGTGCCACGTCCATGTGGTTGACACCCCTTTTCTGGCCAGATTTGAAAACATGCTCTACACCGATATCCGTGTGGAAGTTGACGGTTACGGTTCGGCTGTGATCGCCCCCGGGGAAAGTGTGACTTTCGAAATCGCCCGGGACGACCGAAGCTATCATTACGAAGCTGAAACCCACGGCAAGAGCTTAAGCGGCGAGCAGATCGGCCTGGTGGTGGAGTGGTCGCGCACCCGCAACATCAGCGGAGATTCCTACACCACCTACCTGATCACCAATGAAGACCTCTTTTTCCTGAAAATGCGCAATACCGGCCATCACGGCCTGCATCCCCTCTACGTGAACTACGGACTGACCGACCAGACCATGGACGACATCACCATCCCAGGCAACGGAGTGCTCTACAACACCGGCTACTACAAGGCTTTCACGAACACCCGCGTACAGGCTAACTGGCTGGACATGCCCTCCGATTACACCTACTGGGAACAGGGCCACCATTTCAACTTTCCGTGGAAAGAAAACCAGTCTGTAACTCTACTGAACACGTTCAAGAAAGACGCCGCCCCGGAACAGGGATTCAAAGTGGAATCCAATCTGGTGGACCACCGCTCGGACGAGCCCTTCGGCATCGACGCCGGAACCCCAAGAGGAAACAACTGATCCGGTGCTGAGATCTTCCATAACGCTTGGCAACAGCGACTTGCCGCTGATGGCCACGGCTATACACAACGGCCATCACCTGCCCCCGGAACTGCTGGCTATCAGCGGCATCAGCGAAGCCGACCGCCTCCGCGAGGAAGACCCTTTCACCGGCGAAATCGCTGCGCTTTTCCCCAACCACATTATTGTTGAAAGCTCCCGCTTCGCCATCGACCTGAACCGCAACTCGGAAAAGGCGGTGTACCTTGCTCCAGAGGACTGCTGGGGCCTGCCGGTACGCGCGGAACCGGTGCTGGAATCAGTTTTGGCAAGGCTGCGCGAGGATTACGCCTCCTGGTATAAACTCCTCCGATACCAAATCGACCGGATGCTGGAATTCCACCCCTTTCTTGTGGTGCTGGACATTCACAGCTACAACCACCGCCGCGGCGGGCCCAACGCTGAACCCGACCCCCAGGATAAAAATCCCGATATTATCATCGGCCGCGGAAACCTATTACAGAAGCACTACCCCGCGGCGGAAGCCCTTTGCCAGATGCTCAACGGCAAAGACTACTTGGACAAAGCGCTGGATTGTAGGCAGGATGTGAAGTTCACCGGCGGATACATGTCCCGTTGGCTTAATTCCCGCTATCCAGATCGGCTCATCTGCCTCGCCATTGAGTTCAAAAAGATCTTCATGGACGAATGGACCGGAGAACTGGACCAGCCGGCCTGGTCAGAGCTCAAGCTACTGTTCCATAGCCAGACGCGGGACTGGATTTCCGCCCAGTACGGTTGGACGCTGTCCCCTCTGGCATGACCGGGATTCTTCCGATAAGGCAGCAGAATTGTTTGCATAGAAGAAGTTGGCTAAAACAGGCTCAATTGGCGATGATACCATACTGTTTATTAGCAGTCAAGGAGTCTGCCTAAGTTATCAAGAGCAGGCTCCTGCCCCGGGGTGGATAATTTTCATTGACAGATTTCCCCTCCCAAGGATTTTGCCCCTTACGATGCGTTCCGGAATAGCTCAGCGGTAGAGCGGGTGGCTGTTAACCACTAGGCCGGGGGTTCGAATCCCTCTTCCGGAGCCATTTTTTTGCCTTGAAAAAAACGCGCCCCGTCTGAGGCGCGTTTTTGTATGCCAATATACTGGAGAAGGTAAAGTTACATCTTCGGGGGTTCGTTCATTTTTCCCATGAAGAGCACGGTGTTCGAGGGTTTGTGCACCAGCAGGTAAACAAAGGGTTTGTCGGCGCGGAAGATCGGGGTCGAGTCCGGTCCCAGGGCTGCTTTGGTGGCCATCACCACTCCGGTCGCGGCGGCGGCTTCTGTGCCTTCCTCATTCACTTCCACGAAGGCTTTGTGGATCACGTCCAGGATAAAGAGCCCGCGGCCTGTGTCATCCGGAATGATGCCGTTGAAGTTGGCCAGATTGGAGTTGAAGGCATCGGTCATGCCCAGTTTTTTCAGCATGTCGGAAAGACCTTCCAGCGTGAGGTCAAACTTGAATTTTGGGATGAAGATTTTCACTTCCTGCTTCTCGAGGGATTTGTTCCAGGCTTGGAAGTTCTTGGGGTTCAGGAGCTTGCCCATGTCATTGATTTCGTCGGGAAGCACGAACAGCATGGCCAGGTCTTCCTCTGCGTAGGGCAGTTCCAGCAGCTGCAGGCCGTCTAGTTGCGCGTAGCGATAGTCCCCGCGGGCGGTCATCATCTCCACGTTTCGGCTGTTTTCCTCCGTCCTCTCGGTGGAGGAGACAAAGAACTTGTCCTTCACAGTGAGTTTGGGCTCGAACTCATTGAGCCAGGAGCCTTTGAAATAGATGGCGTTCACCAGCACCATGCCTTCGTTGCTGTCGCGGATGTGATCTTCGGTCACCAGGTTCTTGATCCGGTCATTGGTTTTTCCCTCCACCCAGGTGTTGATGAATTTCGCCGTGCCGCTGAAATCGCTGAAATCCAGGCTGTAGAGGTCGCTCAAATAGCACTCGCGCAGCAGCTTCAGATAATCTTTCCTGATGAACTTCTCATTGGTGGTGGAGCCAAAGAGGGCGTTGGCCACGTTCAGCTCGGCCTTGCCTTTCTCGCCGAGCGCGTTAAGAGACTGTTGCAGTGAAAGATATGACTTGTGCTGCTCTTCCGCGGGAAGGTTGAAGCTCATGGCTTTGGACATCTGCTTGGCCGTGTTGCCTTGCGCGCCGCCATAGACCATGGACAGCGCGGAAGTGATGCTGTGGGGCGAATAGAACAGGTTTTTTCCGGGCTCATCGGCTAGGGCGTAAAGGTTGAAGGCGAAAGCGTTGTTCTGTTCGCCCAGGCTGATGTTCATTTCATCGCTCACCGGCGTGATGTCGGTCTTTTTCTTGTTGCAGGCGCAGCCAAATCCCAGGCTTAGCACCAGAAGCATTGGCAGCAGAGTTCTCATCTTGATCATCGGAACCTCCATGTCTTGTTATAAACAATACTCTCAATCGCCTGCTTTCCGTCAATCTTTTTCGCGAAAATCCCGCTTGGTCTCCAGGAAGAAACCAATTTATCAAGGGTAAATCCTGGTATCGTTACCGTCATTCCTGCACTTGGCTTGGCGTACAGCGAACGAAGTGAGCGTGGACGACAGGAAGTATTTGGGAAATTATCCATTGCTGCCGTCGATGCTCGTTTCTCACTCGACGGCAGCCTCCACGCCAACTTTTTCTCCTTTTCTCTCTTTCTCTTTTTCCGGACCCTCGTTTTGTTACTCACTATTTATAGAAAGTATCTAAAGCGCGTCCGGTAAACATCCCCTTAACAATTCGCTTACTTCCCACCGCGGCAAGGAGATGTAAGCGGGTTGTTCGTGAGATGTTACCAGGCCAGACCCCAAGCCGTGTCATTCCGGGCTTGACCCGGAATCCAGTGTACATCCATTCATGGATCCCGGATCAAAGTCACCTCGCGAGCTCAGTGACGTCCGGGATGACGTATGTTCGGCTCAACCATACAACCCCTTGCAAAAAAGGAAAAAGGCGGTACAGCGACCGCCTCTACACATGTAGCGGCGCTCACCGAAGCGCCGCCCCCCAAAAAAACCACGTCATTCCAACCTTGGAATAACGTAGGTTCGGAATCCTATTTATCCCTGACCCATTCTCTTTTTTCGCGTTTTTCCGTGACGAATACCCATTTGCTGCCCACTATTAATTGAGCCTGACTCCTCCTTTGCCCCATCTCATTCACATCTCATTCACATCCCATTCACTTCCCGCTTAGTTCCCGCCCGTCAAACGGGAACTCAACGGGAGGCAGACAAGAGGCAAATGTGAAAGGGTAAATGGATAAACAACTCCCCCAGATTCAGGAAAAAGAGAAAAAGATAAGGCCCATGTTCAATTAGAGTGGTCGGAGTTCCTTCACCTCACCAAAAGCTGAGATATAGCATGACGTTTTACACTATTAACGTTATCAGTATCATTGGGTTATGAAAGAATGGATTCCAACCTTCTCTGTAATGACGTTAAAGTGGGGATCAGTCTTATCTACAATAATTAAGCTGAAGCCATATTGTATAATTGGCTTTCTTTAGAACTATCATCAGACTTAGGATTTAAAATCCGATATAGTCATTATGTGGTAATTATCAATACAATTCAGCAGATAATTATGCAGTTAGCATATCAACGCTTACTTTATTGCCTTTAGATTTTTTAGTTACACGGTTATGTTTATAGTTGATATCATCGATCTTATAACATTTGCTAGTGTAGCAACGTGCAATGCTCGGGTCAAAAAGTGCTATATTAGTACCTCCAGTCATCGAACTTGCATAGGCAATCCCCTGAACACCTTTCGATTTAAAATACTCACAAATATATTGAGTTGGAATATATTCTAAAGCGGATATATTTGGATCAATTGGTTGACTTAGTTTCCCAGAGATTAGAGAAAAGAATTCACGAATCGATAATACGTCAATATCTGAGATTTGACCTATTTCATAACTGATGATCACATCCATTAAATCAAGGAGTTTAAATCTCAAAATACTTACCGGAGTGTCAATTATGAAGGACCCAATAGACAGTGTTTGGCCAATTTGCGGACGGCATTCAGCTATTGCAGTTACTTCGTTGTCGGCTAAGTATAGATAAGGTATCCATTGAGGATTGGCTCTACCTCCGGGTGTGTTTTGTTTGGGTGGAGCGTATAAACTTTTTGTATAATACCTTTTTCTAGGCAGATTTATTCTACCTCTATATAGCTTGACTTCGGGATTAATTCGATATTGTATTTCTGATGTTTCGGCTCTCAATAGGTTAAAAGCCGCTTCTAAATAATCCTTTAAATTTGTTTGGGTAAAAAACCTATTCCCGTGTTTAAGAGATTCAGTAAACTCATCCCATTCTTCATCTAATGATGGTGCAGGTTTCAAAGAGTATTGTTCACTTTGGATTTTATTCCATTCTTCTTTTCCGTACACTTCATTCAGTATTCTATTCGCCTCATTTTCTCCGTGGGAAAAAAGATTTAAATCTCTTTGAATTGACTCGAAAAATGAGGCCCCATTAGAATCTATGGTATAAACAGATTTTATTCTGGAGAATATCTCCTCGAGACTACTTAATTCCAACACCTTAGATGCTTTTTTGCAGGTTTCACAGTAATTCTTAATTCCATATACTTCAATATAACGTTGTAAATGCTTATTACTAAAACAATCTTGACAGACAGTCATAATCAAATTCCTGAGATTACTTTGTTACATAATTCCATATGATGAAAAAGCGATAATTTCTTAACAAACCCTAAACCTGGATAGTGTTCTTTATTAAATAGATTTATAAATTCTTTAATTGATAATGTGTTAAGATGTTGACGTTCGTGATTATTTGCCCAGTCAACCAGTTTTTCAAGCGCTTCGAAAAACTTTCCTGCAGGGTCATCAAATCCAGTTATTCTATCAGATACAAAGTGTTTAATCCTCAATTCCTTGTTTTTTTTATCCTCAATTACGATATGTATAGCGACAGCTACTGCTGGTCCTCCAGATTCGCTAAATTCGGACCCAATCATTGAATAATCGCTAAAGCCATATCGACCCTCACTTTTGAAAAAGAATATTTCGTCTGAAAATGAGTTTTCGATTGGGTACTTTTTATTCTGATCTTCTTTGGGAAAGCAATCTTTAAGAATGGCTTTATCAAAATCCTTACCAATGACTTCATTTATATAGTTCCTTGATAGTCCATGAAAAAAGACATGCAAATCTTCTTTGTTGCGCTTATTAATGATCTTTACAATGCTATTTTCTTCTACTTTGTTATTGGCGGCAACCTTATCAAGGTGTATAAAACAAAGTTTATTATTATATGAATTAACCAGAGAATTGATTTCAGCTTTACTTGTGTTTGAGTCTAAATAGTAGGCTGGCTTCACATATTTATAATCACCCATCGTTAAGCCAGTGGCTAAATCTTTGTGTTTGTCTGAATCTGTGAAATATCCCACTATCGGATTCGTAATCACAAATAGATTCAATTTTTTTTCTTCATATACATCCATGCACTTTCTTATCGATAGAAGATTGTCTCTAACTGGCTCAATGATAGGCGTAACATGTTGATTACCATTCAATACCGCAACAAGTTCGCGAATGGCTAACAATTCAAACTGCTTGCCTCTTAGCAATGGTAAATACATTATAACCCCCTATTACAAGATATATTTTTAACCAGTTGTTCTGTTATGCTTTTAGAAAAGTTATAAATTAAAACCGGATATACTATGGAATTGGGAATCTTAGCCAGACTCTCGACTAGGTAACTCTGATTTTTGGCGCGTTTCTTTAATTGTTCAACAAACATTTCATGTGCATCCTCAGGCGACAATAGGTTAAACAACTTATTACATTCAGCATAAATTTTTGTGTTTGGTACTGAAGGTAGTTTTCCGTAATGACTATGAATAATAGAAAGATACTCAGGTTTTCGTAAGGTTTTAAAAATTACTCTTGGGTTAACGTTTCTTTTATTACTTCTTGCTGGTTTCAGCATTATAAGGTCATTTTGATTGTTAACAGTGTAGATTCCAACCCGATCATCCAAATTTATTACTTTTTTGATGTGCTTTTCTCCGAAGACAACGTACACCTGATCAAAAACTAGCAAATAGTCAGATAACTGATCTGATAGCCGTTTTAGATTGTCAACATCCGACTTAATTTCATAGACTGTTGAAGATTCATTCAAAACGACCAAATCTACTATTGAATTGCCAGCCCGCACCTCACTTAGAAGGTATGACGCTCCAGACACATAATTAGACAGAAAGATTTTCTGCGTTATCAAATGTCGGAAATAGAGATCATTTCTATAATACAAACCAAGATGGTTTATAGTGCAATCGTACAAATCTAACAAGCTGCGATGATTTAATTCGCTATTAAATCTATCAGCAAGGGGACAATGCTTTCCCTTAGCAATTGAAAGGAGGATATCCTTACTATACAATTTTGATCTTTCATTCAGATCAGTCATCACGTATCTCTCTTGTTTTATTTAGATTAGCTCCTGAGTGATGTTTTCTTTGCGTGACTTCCTTGGTCATCGCCACTTGATGCACATTTCAAAGTTCATTAAGTAAAATCATGCTCCTCTGTTCATGTTATCTGTCAAGCTTTATTTCAATCATGTTCACATCCCCCCCGTTTTTTAAAAAAGGCAAGATCAGTAGTTGCTTTTCCAGCCAGACTCCGTTGAACGGATTGATTTTGTACCGGGTTACCATACTGAAGCAGACTTCAACCAGCAGGGTCAGCCAATAATAGACGAAGTCATGGATCTTTCTCCACGTTTTGTTGGTATAGGACATAATGCTGGGAAATGCCTGCAGATAGTGGATAGGCAAACTTTTTCAGAGAGTATAGGAAACACATTGCCAGCAGCAGGATCTGGTTCAAGTTTTGCAGTCGCGTGTAGGAGGCAAATTGGATCTTTTCCCAGCCATAGGATTG
>JAAYWB010000067.1 GCA_012516855.1 Candidatus Cloacimonadota bacterium | reverse complement strand
GAATCTTTCTCATCACTACCTCCAGTGATATGAATACAGAGACAGGATAATCAATTCTAGTATTTATGCAAGCGAAATGGTATTACATCCAATTCACAACCCATTAAGTTCCCAATGGCTCATTGGGAACTTAATGGGTTGTGAAAAAGAGGTGAATAGGCTGGGGTAAAGGGCGGGCCGGGCGGAAATAAGTGTCTGAAGCCTATTTGCGCGAGAACCAGAACAGGTCTGTGGTGTATCCGATATTGAAAAAGAAGTTTGCCTTTCCGTCTTCCCTCAGGGCGAATTTAACTCCCAGAGGTCCTGCCGGACTGCGAAAGCCCAGACTGGCATAATAACTGAAGAGGAGGCTTCCGTCGAGGCTCCAATCAGAGTTTCCGGCGGTGTTGAGAGCTTGGGCGCCGGTTTCCAGGAAGATATTGGAAAGAGGCTCGAAAACAGCGCTTAGGGTGCCGTATTTGTATTCGGCGGAGGGGGATTCGTCTTTCTGATAGCCGGAGAAAGCTTCCGCCCCGCCAAAGCTGATCAGGTCCGTTGCATTGTCCGCCAGTCCGCCGAAATGTGAACCGTAGGCAAAACCTGCGCGCAGTGAGACTTTCCTGGCCAGATGGGCATACACATCCAGGTCAGCGGTAAGCCGGGCATAGTTTTTGGAGCTGAGGTTGGACCGGGGCGCGATATTCGTTTTGGCGAAAAAGCACGCTCCGGAACGGGGAAAGACATCATTGTCCAGGCTCTCATGGTAAATCTTCAAGCCGAGTCCGGCATCTTTTTGCCAGGCACTGGAAGGTGTGCCCGACGGGATTTTGGCGTAGCTTTTAGCCTGGGAAAAGTAGCCAAAGGCTTCCAAGCTGAAAAGCTTGTCAGCGAAAAAGCCCAAACCGTGAACAACCCCATATTCAAGTGAATCGAGGCTGGCGGTCCTCTGTCCGGCTTCATTGTAACGTAAGGCCGTGCTCTGGCGAAGATAAGGATACAAGCGCAGGTAAGGGGCGTGGAAATCGCCGAAGTTCTTCACGAAATCCAGGTTCAGTTCGTTCCTGCCGCCGAGGGTGAAACCTGCCAGCAACCTGGAATCGGGCATGAAAATATCGTTGAATTCCGCCACCGCGCCCAGGCTGAACCTTTCATCCGAGGAATAGCTGGTGTTCAGATGCAGATAGCGGGGTTCGCGTTCCCTTACGTAAAGGACAAGGCGGTAACCGCTTTCCAGAGGTTCCAGCACGGGGTAAACTGTGTGGAAGTCGCAGGAATTCCAAACATGGACGCAGGCTTTTACGATGTCGTCCTGATGGTATTCAACATCTTCGCGCAAACCTGACAGGGCGATGATCCTGGCCGCCGGAACCCGGCGGTTGCCTTTGGTGACGATTTCGCGAACAGGCACTGAGGTGAGTTCTGCTATCCGTTCCGGCTTGGTGAAAACATAGCCCTCAGCCAGCAGGGATTCGCGAAAAGCCCTGATCACTTCTACATTTTTGCGGGCATAGTCCTCCCCTATTCTGGCGATGGCATGAGCATTGGGATAATCCAGGTTGCCAACGCCTTTCAGATCAGGCTCCAGGATGAGGTCGCAGAGTTCGACGTTGGCATCAATGCTGGTGTGCATGGCGATGTTGAGGATGTGGTTCAAGACCTCGTAAAAGTTTCTGGGATTGGCCCCCCGCATGGAGGTGTTTATTTTCAGAGCCAGGATTTTGTCGGCTCCCAGATCGATAAGCTGCGGCACGGGAAGGTTTTGCAGGAGGCCGCCGTCAATGTGTGTGCGTCCGTCGTATGTGAAAGGCGCTATGATAGCCGGGATGGAGGCGGCGCCGCGAACAGCCTGTCCCAATGATCCTTCGCGGTGGAGCACCAATTGCCCGGTGTGGAGATCGATGGTTAGCCCGGCGAAGTTTATTGGCAGTTTGGAAAAATCCCGGTGAGCTGAGGCGGGCATGAAGAGCTTGGCCAGTCCGAGATCGATTTTGGCCCCGCTGAGAAGGCCTGCCGGAGCCTGCGGCATTCCTTTTGGGCTGAGAGCGAGGCGCAAATTGCCGTAACTGGGCCAGCGCCTGTCGCCAGGATAAAGGTCGGGGCGGTGCTGGCGTTCATCGATGATATCAGAATATTCGAGGGTGACCATCAGCGACTCCACCTCAGCGGCGGTGTAGCCCAAAGAGTAAAGCCCGCCCAAAATTGAGCCCATGCTGGAACCCATCACATGGTCCGGATAAACGCCTTCCTCTTCAAGGACTTTGAGCATGCCCAACTGCGCAAAACCTCTCGCTCCGCCGCCGCTGAACACATAGCCCAGCCCCTTCCCGGGCAGCGAGGCGATATTGAGTAAAAGGATGGCCGGAAGGGCGGCCAGAAGCTTTTTAGAGACTGTCAGATGGCGCTCCAGGTGCTTCAACAGGACGGGGCCGGGTTGGTTCCTTGTAAACGAACTCCACCTTGCCGAACACCGCGGTGGCCTCAATCTTTACCTTGCCGATCGTTGGTTTGTCCAGAGTCGGTTTGGGCGGCACAATGGCCGAGCCGAACACGGCCGTGGGCTGGATCTCGAATTCGATGTCGTTGGGCAGCTTCACATAAGAAGAGCCAAATACCGCAGTTATCTCCAGGGGCTTGGAATCGGGGGCCAAACCGGTGAGATCAACTGTTTGAGAGCCGAACACGGAAGTGTATTCCTCGTTGCCAGACGAGACAATACTGCTGCGGACATGGTGACACCTTTTCACGCCACAGTTACCGAACAGCAACCGAAGCCCAAAGAGGATGATGACGATGGCAATGAATATCTTTACCAGAGGTAAATCGACGATATTCAAGCCCTTGAGGATCATGGAGATCCCCCACAGCAGGAGCAATATGCCCCAGAAGATTGGTCCAAAGAGAAAATTCATTTTCATCTCCTTCTCCTTTTATAAGTTTAGACCGTTAGCCCAGGCCCGATACATGTCCTCAGTGTCCAGACAAATATCCTGATTGACCGTGAAATCACAGCAGGTAGTGACTTTACCCAGCAACAGCAGGGAAGTGGAATGTTTGGCGCAGAGCCGGGCAACTTCATCCAAGTTCCCGGGATCGAAGCTGATAACAGCTCTGCCCTGGCTTTCGCCGAAATATTCAGCGGCGGCGGGATGGGAAAGTTCGAAATCAATTTTGGCCCCAAGACGTTGCTGGGGATGGAAACAACTCTCTGCCAGGCATACCAGCAAACCGCCCTCCGAAACATCGTGGGCGGAGGCAATGTTTTCCCCGGCAATAAGTTCAAGCAGCAACTCAATCAGCCTCTTTTCGGCATTCAGGTCAACCTTCGGCGCGGGACCGGCAACCTGGCCAAACACGGTTTTAAGGTATTGCGAGCCGCCGAAAGAGGAACAGGGCTGACCCAGCAGGGCGATCAGGTCGCCGGGGCGTTTGAACCATTGTGTGGTGGCGTGGTTGATGTCTTCCAGCAAGCCCAGCATGCCGATCACGGGAGTGGGATAAACGGCTCCGGCAGGGCTTTGGTTGTAAAACGAAACGTTTCCGCCGGTGACGGGAGTTTCCAGAGCGCGGCAGGCTTCCCCCATACCTCTAACAGCCTCTGCGAAGGACCAATAGACCTCGGGATTGTAGGGATTGCCAAAATTGAGGCAGTTGGTTACGGCGATCGGGCGGCCGCCGCTGCAGGCAACGTTCCTGGCGGCCTCTGCCACGGCGCCCTTGGCTCCTTCAAAGGGATCAAGCCAGCAGTGGCGGGCGTTGCAGTCTGTTGCCAGCGCTATACCTTTGCGCGTCCCTTTGATGGCGATGACCGCGGCGTCGCTGCCCGGCTCCACCTTGGTTCCTATCTGCACCATATGGTCATATTGGGAAAACACGGCCCTTTTGGAGGCGATGGACGGTTCAGCGAGCAAGTCCAGCAAAACCTTGCCGAGGTCATCCGGCTGGGGATAACTGCCCAAATCAGGATCCGGAGGCCTTTTCGGGGCCTTTTGCTCCCTCTCGTAAACGGGGGCGCTGCCTCCCAAAACCAGGGTTTCGGCGGGGATTTCTGCCAGAGTTTCACCATTCATGCGGACCCGTAACAGTTTGTCGTCCGTCACCCGGCCGACGACACTCGCGTCGAGTTCCCACTTGCTAAAGACTTCCAGCACAGCCTCAAGGTTGGCAGGCTCAACGATCAGCAACATCCGTTCCTGTGATTCCGAGAGCATGATCTCATAAGGAGTGATGCCTTTTTCGCGGATGGGAACGTGCTCAAGGTCAAGCTCGATGCCAACTCCGCCTTTGCCTGCCATTTCGGAACTGGAGCAGGTGAGCCCGGCGGCACCCATATCCTGGATTCCCACCACCAGGCCTGCCTGGATCACTTCCAAAGTGGCTTCCAGCAACAGTTTCTCGTAAAACGGGTCGCCCACCTGGACGGCGGTGCGCATCTCCGCAGATTCCTCACTGAGGTCCACAGAGGCGAAAGTGGCGCCGTGAATGCCGTCGCGCCCTGTTTTGGCGCCAACATACACCACCAGGTTGCCGATGCCGGAAGCGGCGGAACGGGCCAGGTCCTCATGACGCAGCAAACCCACGGCCATAGCGTTCACCAGTGGATTTTCCTCGTAAGCTTCGTCAAAGAACACTTCCCCGCCCACGGTGGGCACGCCGAAGCAATTTCCGTAATCGGCAATGCCGCGAACCACTTCACGGATCAGATGGAGCGTTCGGGGAGACCGGGGATCGCCAAAACGCAGTGAATTCAGCGCCGCGATGGGTCTTGCCCCCATGGTGAAAATGTCGCGCAGGATGCCGCCAACGCCGGTAGCAGCGCCGTGATACGGTTCCAAAGCGGAGGGATGATTGTGGCTTTCGATCTTGAAAGAGATGGCCAGGCCGTCACCGATATCCACCACTCCGGCATTTTCCTCCCCTGCTTTGGCCAGGAGGTATTTCCCATCCCGGGGCAGGGTTTTTATCAGTTTGATGGAGTTTTTGTAGCTGGCGTGTTCGCTCCACATAACGCTGAAAATGCCCAATTCCACATAAGTGGGGGTCCGGCCCAGGATTTCTTTGATCCGGGCGTATTCTTCTTCCGAAAGGCCGTGTTGTTCGATCAATTCTTTGGTTATTTTGATTTCCATATATCATCCCGAGGGGTTGGCTTGAGTGCGCAGCTTGGAGACCAGGCGCTGAATCCGGTCGTCTATGATCTCGAAGGTTTTACGGTAAGTGTCTATTCCGGAACCGAAAGGATCGGCAATATCGCCCGGTTCGTCCAGATATTCGTTCAGGGTGAGGATCTTGGCGACGCTGTTGGGCTCGTTTCCACGCAGGAAATCGCGCTGTCGTTCCTCCATTGTGAGCACCAGCCTGCTGCCGCTGATCATGTCCGGCGTGAATTGCTTGGAAAAATGCTCCTGAGCTTCCAGGATGCCCTTTCCCAAAAGCAGTTGCAGCGACCCCGCCGAAATGGGTTGGCCACCGGGAAGGAGGCCGCAGGAATCGCCGATGTAATTCAGTCCGGCTTCTTTGACATAGTGGTTGAAAAGCTTTTCGGCCATGGGGCTGCGGCAGATGTTGGCTGTGCAGACAAAGAGGATGGTCGGCACCAAAAATGAATTCCTGACCCCGTAAAAAGGTATGGAGCCTTCGCGCAGGCATCTGAGTTCATCCAGCCCGCTCTGGTTCTTACTTTCGCGGCTGGTGATGTATTCGATGACAGTGGAGGGCTGGGCGTCGTATTCAACGTTCACCGGGGCCGGAACGATTCCGATGTCAAACCAGTTCTCAAACATCCCGGTGAGGCGCTTGAAATCGTTCTCCGGGGGCAGGCTGGCGATGTTGATGCTGGTGCTGATGATGGGCTCTTCCAAGAGCTCGATCAACAAACGAAGCAAGGCGTCATCCGGCACCCGGAAGGCCACTTTCCCGTCCACCGCCAGGTGCTTGAACCTCTCGTCATCACATTTGAAAACCACGGTTAGGTTCCCCGGCCAATACTGCTCCAGCAGGGGCAAAATCCTATCGGGAATTGCCACCCCCTCTTCCGCGAACCAGTCCAGATGCGGAACCAGAACAATAAACCCCTTCAAGTCCGTGCGCCCCTTGAGGTTCAGTATCCTGTCGATCGCCTCCAGCGACGATACCGTGCAGCCAATGCCATACATCCCCCCCGTGAAATGGAGGATGGTTTTGTCCTTAAGGTCTCTGCTTCGGATAAACTTTACCAATCTCCGCACGGAAGGTTGTTTCAACAGGACCAAGTACTGCCTCCTCTTCCCTATTCCAGATATAGGAGCGGATTGACCGCCTTTCCGTCTTTGCGCACTTCAAAGTGCAGCGAAGGCTCGCTGGCCGAGCCGGTCATGCCGGATTTGGCGACGGCCTGGCCTTTTTTGACGTTCGTGCCGGTGGACACCAGCAAATCGTTGTTGTAGGCATACACGGTGAAAAAGCCGTTCTTGTGGTCGATTATCAGGAGCTTGCCCTGTCCGCCATAAGACCCGGAAAACACAACCACTCCAGCGTCCGCTGCCGCGACGGTGGTGTATTCAGGGGCGGCAATGTCTATTCCGTTGCTCACCACCGAGGTTCCGTAAGCTCTGGATTCCTGGCCGTAGCTGCGGATGATGCGCCCTTTCAGCGGCCAGGCAATGGTTCGGGAGCTGAATTTGTAGGAAGCGGGTTCCTGGTCGTCGGACCTGGGTTTGGAGGCCAGGCTGGCGATGAGCCCCTCAAGCCTGGCAGCGTCCTGTTGCAATCTGGCGATTTGGTTTTGCAGGTTCTTCTGTTCCCTGCTCAGGCGCGATTGCTGGGCTTCGAGTTTTTTAACGTTGGCAGCCAGGTTTTTGCTGGTGGATGATTTGTTTTGGAAATCGCTGTTGGCCAGGCTGTATTCCTGTCCCTTTTGGCTTTGCTCATAGGACAGTTCGCTCTGGGCATCCCCCAGGGTTATCAGCTTGTTCCGGGTTTTGGAGGCGAGAATGGCCAGGCAGTGCTCATCTTTGTGCACCATTTTCAATGTTTTGTTCCGGCGGGAGAGGCGCACCATCTTGTCCAGTTGGGAGATTTGGGCTGTCCGGAGGTCACGGATTTGTTCTTCGACAGTGCGTAATTCAGTTCTCACCGAGTTCAGGGCTTGCAGTTTCTCGCGGGCCACTTCCTGACTGCGGCGCATTTCCGCGTCGGTCTTTTGCTTGGCCCGGCGGCTGTTGCTTATTTCGTTTTCATTCTTCCTTTTGTTGCGTTCATTCTGCTCGATCTTTTTCTGAGCGGCCTGCAGGTCCTTCTGAACCTTGTCAAGCTTTTTCTGGTTGTCTTGCAGGTCGTCTCCGCAAAGCACGGCAACCATCAACAGCAGGCAAATGATGCCAATTATCCTATGTTTCATATTTTATACCTGAATTCGCTTTAATGCCCATGATTAAAACCCATGCCTTGCTGTCAACGCAAATTTTCTTCATACTTGCAGGCCATTTTCAGGTTCCCCTTAAAATCTGATGAATTGGCTGGAGGTGCGAAATACAATGGCGTGGGTGTGAAGCAGACGTTTAGATGCAATGCCATCTGGCCGTTAAGGCCCTTTCCCGTGTCCCTGAAGCGCCTCCCTCATGATGCCCGCATTCGATGCGGGGATATGGCGGGAGGCATGCATGGGGGATGATCATGAGGGCTCAGGGCCCGACTGGAAGGACATTGTTATTGTTAAGCAGTCAGGCTCTCTTTCATTCAGGAAGAAAATGAAGCCTAAAAAAAGCCGCCCCACAAGAGGCGGCTTTTCATTGATTCTATTGGATCGCTTACTTTTTGGCGAGGTGCTTAAGCGATTTCTGTTCCAGGCGGGTTGATTTAATGGTATCCAGAACCAGGTTGCTGGCAATGAAGATCGAAGAAAGCGTGCCGATCACGATACCCAGAATGATCGCCAAAGCGAAATCGTGGATAACGGCTCCGCCGAAGAAATAGAGGGCGAAAGCCGTGAGCAGGGTGGAGCCGCCGGTGATGACGGTTCTGCTCAGAGTGCTGTTAATGGCACGGTTGAAGATGGATTCGATCGGGTCTTTGCGGTATAATCTCAGGTCTTCCCTGATCCGGTCGAAAACCACGATGGTATCGTTGATGGCATAACCAACGATGGTGAGCAGGGCGGCAATGATCTGCATGGTTATCTCTTTTCCGGTCCAGGCAAAGACGCCCACCACCAAAACCACGTTGAAGAACAAAGCCACGATCGCCATGAGGCCAAAAGTGAATTCAAAGCGTATCCAGATATAGATGATCATCAGCAGCAGGGCGATCAGCACCGCGGTAATCACGTTGGTGCGCATTTCCGCGCCGGCTTTGGCGCCCACTGTATTAACTTCTCGCAGGACATCGCTTTGAAGGTTGCGACCCTTGACGTAATCATCCAGGTTGTCGCGCACGAGTTCCAGGATTTTTTCCTTGATTTGCTCAGCATCGCTGCCTTCGACCTTGATCTGGAAGGTTGCGTCAGCGGGATTTCCTATGAACTGGATTTCTGATTCCTTGAATCCGCCTTCACGGATAACGTCACGGAGTTGGTCTATATTCAGGGGCTTAACTCCAGGGTCCTTGGGTTTCATGTTGATGACGGCGCTCACGCCGCCAGTGAAATCCGTGCTCCAGTTCAGTCCGCAGACAAAGATGCCCACGACAGAGGCGATGAGGGCCAGGGCTGCGATTACATAGGTTATGCGTCTGGATTGGACGAAGGGGAAATTGACATTCTGTAGTATTCTCATCGTTAACTCCCTAGATACTAAGCGTCTGCCTGTTGCCGCTGAGCAACAACTTGTCCATCAGATAACGCAGGAACACCAAGGCGCAGAAAATTGAACCGACAATGCCTATCGTAAGCGTGAGGGCAAATCCACGCACCGGACCAGTGCCGAATTGGTAAAGCACGAAGGCCGCGATGACGGTGGTGATGTTGGAGTCCCAAATCGTAACCGAGGCACGCTTGAATCCGGAGTCAGCGGCGGAGCGGGGTGATTTTCCCGCATCCATTTCTTCACGAATCCGTTCAAAGATAAGAACATTGGCATCCACCGACATTCCGATCGAAAGAATGATACCGGCGATACCAGGCATGGTGAGGGTTCCTCCAAAGATCGTCATCGCCGCAAGGATGAAGCCCACGTTGAAGATGAGGATGAAGTTGGTGACCAGGCCTGAGAGGTTGTAGAAGAAAACCATGAATATCATAACAGCCAGCAAGCCAACCAGCCCCGCGATGAGTCCGCTCTTGATGCTGTCGGTTCCCAGCGTGGCAGAGACCTGGTTGGCATTTTTCAGCACTATCGGCGCGGTCAGGCTTTCGTTGTTCAAAAGAATGGCCAGGGACCGGGCTTCCTCGTTGCTGAAAATTCCCGTGATCGTGGCTTTTCCGTCGGGGATGCGGTCCTGGATCACAGGCGCTGAATAGACAGCGTTGTCAACGACGATGGCCAGCCTTTCATGGATGTTGTCGCCGGTGACGTTGGCAAACTTGCGGGCTCCGGTGCGGGTGAAGGTAAGGGCAATGTATGGTTTCCCTGCCATCTGTGGATTGGAGCTGCTGGTAGAGCCGATTTCCATGCTTGCCCCATCGATGTCGGAACCCTGAACTTCCACGGCGGACTTCAAAACGTAAACTATCTTGGGTTCCTCATTCCTTCTCTTGGTCTCGTCAAAGCTTTCGAGGGCGAGGTCATAACCCTTGGGCTTCAGGTTCACGAAAGTCGTGTCTTGAAGCAGCGCGCGGAAGACCTCCACATCATCGTTGCGAACGGCGTAATCCCGTTCGGATGTGACTATCAGCGACCTGAAGATGCCGGATGAGGTTTTCAGGCTGTCCTCAACGGAGCTTTCCTCTTTATCCAAAGACTTCATCTCCGCGTCCATCTTTGCCAGGGTCGGGAACCTCGACAAATTGGCTTGAATTATCTGGTCCAACTGGGCAAGAAAACGCTCTGATTCTTCGGGATTCGCCACCAGTTTGAATTCCAGGATTGCCGATTGCTTTACCAGGTTTTCAGCAGCGGCTGGGTCTTTCACGCCTGGCAACTGCACCAGGATATCGCTCTCGCCTATCTTCTGGATAGTCGGCTCCGCGATTCCGAATTGGTCGATGCGGTTGCGGATGATCTCAATATTGTTTTTAACGGCGTCAGCCCTGTTAGCCATCGGCAGTTTGTCTGTTTGAACCGCCAGGACGATTTGAGTGCCGCCCTTGAGGTCCAAACCAAGGTTCAGTTTCTGTTTGATCGGCCAGCTTACCCCCTTGGGTATCACCAGCGGGGAAAGGAAGACCAATGTAACCAATACAAAAATCAGTACGGCTACAGGTGTCAACCAGGAGTACTTTCTCATTGATCTATGCTCCCTAATGCGATAATTAGATAGTTTCTGCGCGACTGTGAGACATTTAACCTCATTTTGGCCGCGTATCCACCATATTAAATGGTTTCAAACCAAACATCTGAGTCCGCCTAAATCGTCAAGAATTTTATTGAAACCTGCTTTACTGGTATGGCCTTGGCCGCTCTTGGCTACAACTTTGGTTATCAATTTTCGCTGTTGTGATGGCATGGATTCTGCCCCAAAAGGTTGAGATGTTTGTTATAAGGTCCGGAACTTGGGCAGTCGCCATTTCTGGATGAGGGCCACAAATGTTTTGATGGAATTTCGCTGCGGGGCTTGCGACTGGCTTTGGTTATCTTTTCTTCCTGAGATTTCCGGTCATCGTTCTCACGATGTCTTTGGCGGTTTCCTCCAGCGATCTGGTTTTATAAGAAAGCTCCGCCACCGCCTTGGCGTTTGAATACAGGCTGTTTCCGGTAATAGTTTGCAAGGAATAGAGTGTGAAAAAAGGGGCTTTGCGGGCCAGCTTGGAATACAATTCCGCGCAGGGGGCAACTGCTTTGGCAACCCAGAGCGGCAGGGGAATCTTTGGTTTCGGTATTCCGCTACATTTAGCCAGTTCATTCAGGAGTTCAACCAAACTGATGACACGGTTGGAGAGGATGTAGCACTCTCCAGCCTTGCCATTGTCGGCGGCAGAAACTATCCCCGCAGCCACATCCCGCACGTCCACAAAATCGAAGCCACCTTTGATCAAGAAACGGAAGCTTCCCTTCAAAAAAGCACTGATCATCTGGGCTACATTGCCGGAGCGTTGGGCGTTTGGCCCGATTATCCCGGAAGGATGGACCACCAGGGCGTCCATGCCGGATTTTGCGGCATCAAGCACCATTTGAGTCGCGAGGGCTTTGGTTTTGGCATAGTAGCCAACCACCCTGTCGGGGCTGAAGGAAGAAATCTCACACATCACCTGACCGCGCGGAAGAACTGGAATGGCATGCACGGAGCTAACATAGACCAGACGCCGGACCTGATGTTCGCGGCAAGCAGCTATCACATTGGCTGTGCCGTCCACATTCACAGAATAGACCTTGGGATTCTTTCCCAAGCTAATTGAGATGAGTCCGGCGCAGTGAATCACCGTGAACTCAGCATCCTCATCAGTCACAAACAACTGGTCGAGGGTCTGCCGGTCGCACACATCACCAGCGTAGCGGGTCAGCGATTGGCGGTTGCGTTCAACGTAAGCAGGGATTTTCTCCCTTGGCAGCACAAATGCCCGAACCTCCTCTCCGCGGTCCAGCAACTCTTTAACCACATAACTTCCCAAATGACCGGCTGCGCCGGTTACCACGTAAATCTGTTTCATCATTCACCTCACATTATTGTGCAGCCGATGTCGGCTAAGTTATAAACAAATGGATTTATTAATCTGGATCGTCCACGGTTATCCGTGACTTTGTTTCGGTTGAACCTGACGATATTTTCCTATCCGTGAACATGTCTGATAAAAGTCAAGCAGAATCTTCATACTCTGCTCCGTGTCGTGTTTTAAATAAAACGGGCTTTGGAATGTCATTTGCATAAACACGATATAGACAAAATCTGAATAAGTTGGCGGATATGAAGTATTTCATTTTGACCCTGATTATGGCTATGGGCCTTGCGGTCCTAGCAGCCGATGTAGTTTTTTCCTACACCTTGAACGAACCAGAACTAAAAACCGCAAACGGCTACAGCCATCTGAAACTGGATGGAGCCCAAAGCTGGGGAACCCCGGGCAGCCCTGACCTGCCTTGGTATGGGACCAAGATCCTTCTCCCCATTGGAGAAGAAGCTGTGGATATCCAGGTGGAATTCAGTTCCCCTCAAACCTTAGCCCTCACGCTTCCGGTTGCCCCGCTGCAGCCGCAGTACCCGCTTTCCAGCACTGTGGTTCACCCAAGGCAGCAGCCGGACCCAGCTATTTATGGAAGCGCCACCCCCTATCCAGCTATGCCTCACAATGGCCTTAACACTCAATTCCTGGCCGGGCACCCGATCAGTTTTAGCGCTGTTTGCCCCTTCAGCTACGATCCCGTGAACAACGAACTGGTCTTTTACCGCCAGTTCAGCCTGCGGGTTAAAACCGCCTCCACAGCACGTGCCGCGGATGCCATGCAGAATTTGAAGCAGGACACTGCCACTTCCGCTTATCTGCAAAAAGCGGTTGACAATACTGATAATCTGCCACATTATAGAAATCGCACCACCGGCTGGGAATATCTCGTGATCCACGACGAAGCCAAGCTGGCCCAGTGGCTGCCCTTTAAAGATTTATACAACGCCCGGGGGCAAAATGTCCTGCTGAAATCAGTTCAGGATATCACAGCTCAAACCGCCGGAGCGGACACGCAGGAAAAGATCCGAAATTACATCATTGACGTTTACGCCGCCAATCCCCTCCGGCACGTACTGCTGGCCGGTGATACAGACGTGATTCCCCACCGCGGCTTCTACGTTAACATGGGAAGTGGCGGATCAATCGACGCGGATATCCCCGCCGATATGTATTACAGCTGCCTGGACGGAAACTGGAACAATGACGGCGACAGTTATTGGGGCGAATACATGGAGGCTGACCTGGTGCCTGAACTATCCATCGGTCGAGTATGTTACAATTCCGATGACGAGATAGCCAATTTCATTACCAAGACGCAGCGCTACCTGAACGAGCCGGTGATTGCCGAGGCCACCACAGCGCTTTTCGCGGGGGAATGGCTTTGGGAAGGCCCCACCTGGGGCGGCGATTACATGGATGAAATGATAGGCGGCAGCTCTGCCAACGGCTACACAACCGTGGGAATTCCTTCTTCCTGGAACATAACCACCCTATACGACCGCACCTACGGCGCCCCAGATTCCTGGACCGGAAGCCAGCTCAGGCCTTTGCTGAGCAACGGACCTAACCTGGTTAACCACCTTGGCCATTCCGCCACCACATACACCATGAGAATGACCAATAACTACGTAACCTCCAGCACCATCACCAATGACGGCATCAACCACAACCTTTCCGTGGTCTTCACCCAGGGTTGCTATGCCGGCTCATTCGACAACCGCGAAACCAACGTGGGCGAATATACCGCCGACTGCATCACGGAAAAGTTCACAAGCATATCCACCGCGGCTGTCGCCATGATATCCCATTCCAGATATGGCTGGGGTGTGCAGGGTTCCACCGACGGCGCTTCACAAAAGTTCCACCGCCAATACATAGATGCCATCTTCGGGGAAGGGATCAATGAACTCGGTTTCGCCCTGGTTGATTCCAAAATCGACAATATCCCCTACATCCAAAACACTCCGGTAATGTATTGGGTAACCTATGAAACAAACCTTTTCGGGGACCCCGGCCTGATGGTCTGGAGTGACACCCCGCAGCAGATGAACGTGCAGCTTCCCTCCTATTGGGCTGTGGGGCTGAACAGCTATCAGATACAGACCAACGCTCCCGGTGCTGTCCTGAGGCTGAAAGACGGCACTGAGATACTCTGCGAAGCAACAGCCGACGCAACCGGCCTTATAAACATCGATCTGATCCAAAGCCTTGTTCCCGGAAATTATGATGTCAGCATCATCGCCGCCAATTTCATTGCCCATAACAGCCAGATCAGCGTCCAGGCAAGCGACCAACCCTATATTGTGGCCTCCCAGGTGCATTATCTGGATGCCGACGGCCTATACCACACAGGTGAGGTAATAGGGCTCAATGTAACCCTTAAAAATGTTGGCTTTGTAGATCAGACCGGACCGGGAACCGTAACCCTGGTAAGCAATTCGCCCAACCTTCTTGTGCTGAGCGGCAGCTACGAATTCGATGCCCTCGCCGCCTCCGATTCCACAGAGATAAACGGTTTCTTCCAGGTTAAGGTCCAGGGGAATTACTCCGACCACCAGATCGCCTATCTGAACTTTTCAGCCAGCTTCGACAGCTACATTTCCAATACACCGGCCGCCCTGATCCTGAACGCTCCTGAACTGCATCTGGATACCTACCAGTTCGTGAATGCCAATCCCCAGGTGCTGCCCGGTGACAATCCTGCTTTGAACATGATCGTAAGCAACAGGGGTTCCGGCCACGCCTTCAGCCCCATGCTCATCCTTTTCTGTGATGACCCCAACGTCACATTGTCCGCTTTCGAGGCCACGCTCACACCAGTTGGGCCCGACAGTTTCACCCTCTATGAAAGCGCCTTCAGCGTTTTGGTTTCCCCCGACGCCCCCATCGGCAGTTCTGTGAACATCGGCTACATGCTCGGCGCCGAAAACGGAAACACCCTGGAAGGAAATTTCGTGCTATACATCGGCAACCAGCAATACACTTTCGAAAACGACTCCAACGGCTGGGAAAGCCTGGCTCCCTTGACCAGTTTCGTGAACCAGTGGCACCGTGAAAGCTATCGCAACAACACTGCTGAAGGCAGCTGGTCAATGAAGTTCGGCGGACCCGGTTCTGGAGCTTATTCCAGCTCTGCCTACGGAGCTCTGGAAAGCCCGGTAATCCCGCTTGGCAAGAAGGGCCGCCTCTACTTCCACCACTGGATGGATGCCGAAGTGCACACCAACCCAAGCTACGCCTGGGATGGAGGCCTGGTGCAAATATCCATCGATGAAGGGCCCTGGATCCAGATCACCCCCGTCGGAGGATATCCTCGCCGCATCTACAACAACCCCGCTTCCCCCTTCCCGGCCAACACCGAAGTCTATTCTGGCAGTTTCGGCTGGTCCCCGGCTGAATTTGACCTTTCAAGCTACACGGGCATGGCCAAATTCCGCTTCATATTCGGCGCTGACGGCTATGTGACCGGGGAAGGATGGTATATCGACGATGTTTATTTGGAAAGCGAATTCGATGTCGCTTCAGAGGATTTGGTGACAAACCTTGCCTTCAACCTTCACGGCAACTACCCCAACCCCTTCAATCCCACCACCACGATCTGTTTCGATTTGCCGAAGGCGGCAACCGTGAATCTGGACATCTTCAACCTTCGCGGCCAAAGAGTGCGGTCACTTGTGAACACCGAGCTGCCCTCCGGCACCCACAATGCCGTCTGGAACGGACGCGACGACGCCGGCAGCCCCGTATCCAGCGGTGTCTATCTATACCGCCTCAGCAACGGCGAACGTGAAATAACCCGTAGGATGGTATTGATGAAATGATCAAAGTCACGAAGAATACAAACCTGCTCGTCCTCACCGGGGCGGGAATCAGCGCCGAATCGGGGCTTCGCACCTTTCGCGACAGCGACGGCCTTTGGGAAAACCACCGCGTGGAGGATGTTGCCACCCCCGAAGCCTGGCATCGCGACCCAAAACTGGTTTGGCGCTTTTACAAAGCTCGCTGGGACCAGTCCAAACAAGCCGCTCCCAACCCCGGACACCTGGCCCTGGCCAGGCTGGAGGATTGGCTTGGCGACAATTTCCACCTCATCACCCAGAACGTTGACGGCCTCCACACCGCTGCTGGCAATACCCGCGTGATCGAAATGCACGGCGCTCTCAGCAGTTGCCTCTGCACAAAGTGCGGGGTCAGGCTACATCTGGATGAAGTGGACATGAGTCCCGAACTGCCGGCCTGTCCCAAATGCACTGGCAGGCTGCGACCGGACATTGTCTGGTTCGGTGAGATGCCCTACAGATTGCCGGAAATAGACATCCTGCTGCAAAACTGCGATGTTTTCCTGGTGGTGGGGACCAGCGGAGTGGTCTATCCCGCTGCCGGTTTTGTGCAAATGGCCCGCTACTTGGGGGCGAAAACCATTTCGGTGAACCTCCATCCATCCGAAGGGCTTGGTTTCTTTGACGAATTTCACCAGGGCCGGGCGGGCGAAATCCTGCCCCGTTTGGTGGACAAATGGATGGCGGAATAGATTCCAAACCGTCGCTCGGGTAAATCCTGGCACGGCTAACTTATCAAGGCGGTTTCCATACCGCCTTTTTTCTTGCTCAATTCCAGCGTTTGTTCTGTCGGTGTCCCCTGACCGTTAAGGCCCTTTCCTTCGCCCCTGTCCCGCCTCCCGCACAATGGCCGCATTCGATGCGGGGATTTGGCGTGTGACGTGAGAGTGGGATGGAAAAGACCGCTAAGGGTGTAGTTAACAGGAAATGGCGGAGGCTTGGCAGATATGGCTGGCTTTTAATTCCAAAAACCGCCAGTCAACGGCCCGGCCTTAGCTGGAAAAGGGGATTTTGTCTTTGTGGCGGATGGAATCGAGGCGGCCGATGAATTCCTTCACGCTGTTCTTGAGGGCGTTTAGGGAGCCTTTGTTGTCTATCACCAGGTCGCAGAGGGGGATTTTGGCCAGGTCGTCGATTTGGGCGTCCATGCGTGCTTCGATCCGCTCTTGAGTTTCCTGGCCTTTTTTGAGCAGACGCTGAAGTCGTTTTTCCCGGCTGGCCCGCACCAGAACAATGTAATCGAAACAGTGTTGCATCCCTGCTTCAAAGAGCAGCGGAACTTCGAAAAAGAGATACTTTTGCTCGCTGTTGTCCGCGATTTCCTGCAGGACAGCAAGGGCCCGGGGATGCACCAGGCTATTCAGGAATTCCAGTTCCTCCTTGTTGCCAAAGACGATGGAGGCGATTTTCTTCCGGTCAGCCTTGCCGTCCACAGCCAGTTCTTTGCCCCAGCGGCGGGTGATTTGTTCCAGGCATTCCGGTTCGTCCAACTGGCGCTGCGCGATCTCATCGGAAAAGATCACTTCGTAGCCGTGTTCCGCCAGCAGCCTGCAGAAAGCGCTCTTGCCGCTGCCGATGTTTCCCGTGATGCCAATTAGGATAGGTCCTGTCCGCATGATGCTCCTTTCTTATGATGTGGCGTCGGTGATGATCTGGAGAAGCTCTTCGTAGGCCACGTTCACCTGGATTTTGCCGTCGCGGGCCACTGAGATCTGGGAATTCTGCTCCGAGACAATGATGGCGATCGCGTCTGATATTTCGGTGATGCCAATGCCTGCCAGATGCCTGGTGCCAAACCTTTTGCTGTATTCGGATTTCTTGGAAAGCGGCAGCACCACTTTGGCAGCCATGATCCTGTCGCCGCGAATGATGATGGCGCCGTCATGAAGGGCGGAACGGGGATTGAAGATGGTCAGGATGAGCCGCAGGGACAGGGTGGCGTCTATGATTTCGCCGCTGTTTATGTATTCAGTTAGTTTGCGGCGGTTTTCGATGACTACAAGGGCGCCGGTTTTCCGGAAAGACATTGAGGAAATGGCGTCTATGAGGGGCATGTAGATCGAGTTGCTTTCTTTCTTGCGGAGGCTGAGATTGAGTTCGCGCGAAAGGTTTATCCTGGCCAGCAGGGCGCGCAATTCCGGCTGGAAGATGATCACGAGGGCCAGCACCCAAAAGTTGCGAACCGCGTTTAGCATTGAGGTAACCATCCGCAGATTCAGGGCTTCGGCCACCGTGGAAAGAACAACCAGGAAGACGATCGCGGCTAAAATGTGCCAGCCGCCGCCGCGGCGCAGGACACACAGTCCCTGGTAGAAAAGGAACGCGATGATGAAGATATCCACCAAATCGGAGAAAGTGGGGATCAGGACTTCCAAAGGCCGGCCTCCCTGCCGATGGCCTCAATAACCGCAAAAAACTGGCGGTGTTCGTGGATGTCATGCACCCGCAGGATGTCAACGCCCTGCCATGCCCCAATCACAGCGGTGGCGAGGGTGCCGCCGATGCGTTCCAGAGGCGCGGACGCGTCCAGCGAAGCTATGTAACGTTTGCGGGAAACGCCCAGAAGCACTGGCAATCCGTATTTGTGGAAGTCCACCAGATGTCCCAGCAACTTGAAATTGTGCTCTGCCGTTTTGCCGAAACCGACACCTGGATCGAGAACGAGGTTGGCGCGGTCTATTCCCTGTGAGACAGCAAATTCTATCCGCTCCCTGAAGAAATCGTCGATTTCGCCCAGCAAATCAGTGTAAACCGGATCGGTCTGCATCGTTTCAGGCTGTCCCCGCATGTGCATGAGAACGAGCTTAACCTGTGGATTGGCAGCCACAAGCCCGGCCATGCGCGGATCGTGATTCAGGGCTGAAATATCGTTGATGTAAGTAGCCTCCAGTTCTATGGCGGCTTCAGCCAGCTCGCTGTTGCGGGTGTCCACCGAAATGGGCAGGTCCGGCCAGTTTTCCCTTATCTTTTCAAGCACCGGCAATACTTTGCGCAGTTCCTCTGATGGCGACACAGGAAGCGATCCGGGGCGGGTTGATTCACCTCCGATATCCAGAATGTCTGCCCCATCGTCAACCAGTTTCCTGGCATGGGCCAAAGCATTTGCGGGGTCTATAAACCTTCCGCCATCGGAAAATGAGTCGGTGGTAACGTTCAGGATGCCCATCAATTGTGGGACTTTGAAGCTTTTGGGAAGTTGAGTATTTTGGGGCATAATTAGAGAAAATTGATTGTGAGGCTGTATTCCCTGCCGGGATTCGGTGAGCCTGTATAACTGAATTTGCCGTCCTGCAGCATCTTTTTGGCGGCATCGAAGTATCTGGGGCCGCTTTGCTCAGAACTTTCCACGCTACTCATGATGGGACGGGCATTTTGGTCAAGCCTGAAAGTGATAACGACCCTGCCTGCGGCGCCCAAATTGTGTTTATAGTCGTCTGGCAACTGAAAACGCACCCCTCCTCCGCCGAGGGAATAGTTTACACTACCCCCGGGAGCTGTGCTGCCAGGGCGGTTTGTGGGTATTCCGCGCAGGGGATTTAGTGGATTAGTGGGAAGGGCGGTCGGTTTGGCTGGGATGGTTGTTGTAATGGCAGGTGTTTCAAGAAGTTCGCTGCGCGCGGGAGCTTGGGGTTGCTCAGAGGCCACGGCCGGTTTTTCAGGCTGGCTGGTTTGCGGTTTGGTCTGGGTGGGTTTGGTGGTAGTGGTCCTCCCGGTTTCAGTCTGGATCAGGGGTTGGGACGCTCCGGGGCCTGGAGTGGTAACCACCGCGTCAGGATGCAATTCCGGCGGCGCCAGCTCGAACTCATACCAGCGCGGCGCTTGCATGGGCTTGATAATATACATGGTTAGCATCACCAGAAGCAGGGCGTGTATCAGCAGTGATAACGCCAGAGAACGGTGGTTGCCTGCGCGAAATGAGATCATGGACCAGTCACGGGTTCCGTGGCAACGAACACCCGCTCGAAACCGGCTCCCCGCACCACGTCCATCAGGTTGATGACGCTCTGCAGGGGCGTTGTTTTCTCCGCGGACAGGCGCACAACCTGTTCTGGATTGCTGAATTCGCTTTTCAGAGCTTCTCCCAGCGTGTCCAGGTTGTATGATTTGTCCAGAAAGACGATGTTTTTCTCATTCAAATACTGTATATGCAGAACCTGGCGCGTCTGGCGTTCCTGGGAAACCGATCCCGGCAGCTTGAAAGGCAGTCCCGTCTGAGCGGCGAAATTTGAGGCGATGAGCAGGAAGATCAGCAGCAGGAAGATAACGTCGGTCATGGAGATAAGCACGGTGCTGCTGATTTTCTGGCGCGAGATTTCAAGTTTCATGGCCGCTGCGCTTCCTTTTCCAGGGCTTTTTTATACCTGATCTCATGTTCGATGGCCTGGTTTTGCATATCCTTGGCGATGTTGGTCATGTGCTCCACCAAGTCGTTGTGGAAAATGATGGCCGGAATGCCCACCACCAGACCGCCAACCGTGGTGAGCAGCGCTTCCCAGATGCCGCCGGCAAGGGTGTTAATGTCCACGCTGTTCTGGCCCTGGCCCTGGATGTTCATGAACACGCTGACCATGCCCATCACAGTGCCCAGAAAGCCGATCAGGGGCGCGATCGCGGAAAGGGTAGCCAACCATCCCATGCCTTTTTCCAGCTTGCGCAGCTCGAGATTGGCGGTGGATTCCATGCTGTTTTCTATCAGCCTGAAATCATCCGTCTGTGAGTTGTAAAGCTTGTCCAGCATCATGCCCAGGGGACTGTTTGGCCCATGGATGCGCAAAACGGCACGGATATTGTCAAGCTTGTCCTGCTGAGACAGGTAATAGCGGAGCTTTTCGTTGGCTCTGCGGAGGCGGGAAACCTGACGGTACTTTTCCAGAACGATGGCCAGCACGGCGATGGACACCACCACCAGGACATACATCAGTATGCCGCCGCGCAGCAAGAGGTTCATTATGGACATATCACTCCCGGATCTGCTTTAAACAAGGCGGGAGGCTTTTTCTCCCGCCTTGCATACATTATGTGTTGTCTTTATTATCAACCGTGCTTCTTGGCGAATTCGGTCATGAATTCACCCAAAGCGTGGGCGGCGGGCAGGGGCAGGGAATTGTAGGTGCTGGCGCGGCAGCCGCCAACGTTGCGGTGTCCCTTGAGCCCGATCATGCCGTTCTTTTTGGCTTCCGCGATGAACATGGCTTCCAGCTCCTCGCTCGCGAGACGGAAGGTGATGTTCATCAGGGAACGGTCTTCCTTTTCCACGGTGCCTTTGTAATAGCCTTCGGAGGCGTCGATGGCGTCGTAGATGTATTTGGCCTTGACGATGTTGTTCTGCTCGATCTTAGCGAGTCCGCCGAAGTCTTCGATCCACTTCAGCACCAGGCCGATCATATAGATGGTGAAGGTGGCGGGTGTGTTGAACATGGAGCCGTTTTTGGCCATCAGATTGTAATCCAGCATGGAGGGGGCGCCAGGGATTGCTTTTTCCAGCAGGCTCTTTTTGATGATCACGACTGCTGTTCCGGATGGGCCCACATTCTTCTGGGCGCCGGCGTAGATGAGGTCATATTTCAGCACGTCGATGGGTTTGCTCATGAAGTTGGAGGACATGTCGGCGATGAGGGGCACGCCGGCCGGAACGTCCGGATCGGTTTTCCATTCACTGCCGTAGATGGTGTTGTTGGTGGTGATGTGCAGATAGGCCGGGTTGGCGGAAAGCTGCCAGGTTTTTGGGATGTAGCAGAAATTGCGGTCAGCGCTGGAGGCGGCTTCATGCACGGTCTTGCCAAGCATCTTGGCTTCGGCGATGGCTTTTTTGGACCACACGCCAGTGTTGATGAAGTTGGCTTCCTTACCTTCAAAGGCAAAATTCATCGGCACCATCAGGAACTGAAGGCTGGCCCCGCCCTGAAGGAAGAGCACCTCATGGTCGTCACCGAGGCCGTAGATGCGCTTCACAGCGGCGTTGGTCTCGTCGATGATGGCCTGGTATTCCTTGCTGCGGTGGCTCATTTCCATCACGGAAAGTCCCATGCCTTTGTAGTTGAACAGGTCTGCCTGGGCTTCGCGGAGCACTTCCTCCGGAAGAACCGCCGGACCTGCGTTGAAGTTATGTACGCGTTCCATATTTACCTCCTGGAACAGATATTTTTTTACTGAATACAAGCTTTTCAGAGGGCGTGTTTTCAGGCAAGCCTTTTTTTCGCCTTCAAGAAAATTGTTGACGTAATCGGCTGCCCCAGCATCTGGAGATTAAGGAACAAGCACATGATCCACAAGCTGTTATGCGATAAGAAAATTGTACTGGCCTCTGCCAGTCCCCGGCGCGAAGCCCTGCTGAGAATGCTGGAGCTAAAGCCCCTGATCATCCCGGCCAGGGTGGATGAGCCTGTCACCGGGGAAAAGCCATACCTGCAGGCCATGCGGAATGCCCGCAGCAAAGCCTGCGCCATAGCCGAAAAGATGGATCCCGAGACCCTGGTTATCGGAGCCGATACCGTCGTGGTGCTCGAAGGCGCCATTCTGGGCAAGCCTGCCAATAGTCGCCAGGCGGTTGAATATCTCAAAACACTTTCTGGCAAAACCCACAAGGTTTACACCGGCCTCTGCCTCTGCTGGCGCAAATCCTGCGTCACCCGCTACGAACGCAGCCTGGTGGAGTTCGCGCCTCTATCAGAAGCGGAAATCCAAGCCTACGTAGAAACCAAGGAACCGCTTGACAAAGCCGGCGCTTACGGCATCCAAGGCTACGGTTCCCAGTTCATCCGCCGCGTCCAGGGCTGTTACTTCAACGTAATGGGATTTCCCATCCATCTCTTCTACAAGATGTTGAAAGAGCTTTTTGGAGACATCACTTTATAATACATGACTAAACTGATTGACAATGAAATACCTATATAATGCCAGGTTCTACTGCGAGGACGGTTTTTCCGACCGGGTGAACGCCCTTCTGGTCGATTCCGGCAAAATCCTGAAGTTGCTCAGCCCGGAAGACCCCGTCGGGTCAGATTGGGAGAGGATAGATCTGCGGGGCGGCTGGGTTTATCCCGGTTTCATAGATGCCCATACGCACAGCTTTTCAGGCGGGCTTTACGAAAACGGGGTTGACCTGTCCAACTGCTGCAGTATCGATGAAGTGCTTTCACTGCTTTTCGTTGCTGCCCGTCAGAATCCGGAATTGGTGATCGGATGGCGCTTCGACGAAGGCCTGATCAGGGAAAAACGCTTCCCCACGGTGAAGGAACTGGATTCCGTCTGTCCCGGTTCCCGGCTCTTGCTGCGCCGGGTGGACGGTCATTCCTGCGTGCTCAATTCCAAAGCCCGCCAAGCCGTGCCGGGCCTTTCCAGCCAGGAAGAAGTGCTAATTGCGCAGGACAACGATCTGGCCGTGAACTGGCTACAGGACAACTGCTCCGAGGAAACCATCCTCCAAGCCTACCACAGCGCCGCCCAAACAGCCTTACGGGGAGGCTTTTCCACCATCCATACCATGATAGGGGACGCGCAGCAAAGCGTTCAGCACTATTCCTTTATTCAGAACCGGCTGCCGGAATTCGCAATCAATTTCGTGCTTTACCCCCAATGCTTCAACCTTGAGGCAACTTTGGAACTGGGCGCCCGCAGGATTGGAGGCTGCATCCTGGCTGACGGTTCCATCGGTTCCCGCACCGCCGCGTTGAGCGAAGCTTATTCCGATGGCGAAGGCCGGGGAAATCTTTACCAGAGCGACCAGTTCTGGCGTGAATTCGTGATGAAGGCGCATCAGAAGGGCCTTCAGGTCTGCGTTCACTGCATCGGCGACGCCGCCATCCGCCAAATCAACCAGGCCTACGCGAATCTGCCTCCAGATGAGGTTCGGGAACTGCGCCACCAGCTCATCCACTGTGAGTTTACACCTGATCCTTTGGTGGAAGAAATCGCCGCTTCGGGCTCGGTTCCGGTGATGCAGCCGGCTTTTGACATGCTCTGGGGCGGTCCGGATGGCCTCTACGCACAGCGTTTGGGGAACAGGCACCAAAGCATGAACCGCTTCAGAACCATTGCAGGCAA
The DNA here is from genome assembly GCA_012516855.1 of Candidatus Cloacimonadota bacterium. Classification (NCBI taxonomy): domain Bacteria; kingdom Pseudomonadati; phylum Candidatus Cloacimonadota; species Candidatus Cloacimonadota bacterium. The sequence continues at coordinate 2,192 of JAAYWB010000067.1, read as the reverse complement.
AGGAATCCGGGTCTGCGGCTCCAGCGACTGGTATGTAACGGACCTGAACATCGCCATGTCGCTTCATGCCTTGATCCATCACCACAACCCCACTGAACGCCTCTCCCCCGCCGAAGCGATCGGCATCTACACAAAAAACAACGCCTGGCTGAACCACGATGAAAATGTCCGAGGCAGGATAGCGGAGGGTTTTTGCGCCGATCTGAGCGTTATGAATGCCGATTTCACCCAAGCTTTAAACTGGCCGGATGTCCGCGCCACATTTATCTTCCGCTCCGGAGAAATGGCCTATGCAGCCTGCCAAACCTGATTTCAGCGCCTCCCAACTGCGCAAGATCATCATAGCCGAACTTGCGGAACATCCCAAGTCCCGCTACGGCGACCTCTACAAGCTTCTGCACCAGGCTTATTACGGTCCAACCCACATCGTTCCTGACCCTGTGGCCATCGCCACCGACATCAGGGAGGAAATGGCCGCCATCCAAACCCAAAACTGCGGCCCCAGCCAGGATATTGGCTGCGGAAAAGGCTTCGTCCGGCTCAATCTTGTCGCCCTCACCGTATTTCGTGATATTTCCGGGTCAAAAACCTCCAACCTGCTTCGTGACCAACTGATCCGCGATGCCATGCAAAAAGTGAAGCCGGAACAGGTGGAACTGCTTACCCAGAGCATCCTGGCGTCCAGGCTGGAGGGTGTTTTTACGCTTCAGGACTGGCAAAGCATCTGGAAACAAGTCCAGCCGTTGGTTTGTGAGTTCATCTTCCCCACTTTCACTGAACGGGCCCTGATCGAACAATGCCTCGAAACGGGGCTAATCCCTCCGCATTCAGATGATTACCGATATCTCTACAAACCGCATTACCGCGTCATCCACCACAGCCACCTGGCCAAATTCAAAACCCACAAAGGATAGACCATGAATCCCGTCCGCGTCCGTTTCGCGCCCAGCCCCACCGGATTTTTACACATCGGTGGCCTCCGCACCGCCCTTTACGATTACCTTTTCGCACGCCACAGCGGCGGAACCTTCATCCTCCGCATCGAGGACACCGACCGCAACCGCCTGGTGGAAGGCGCGGTGGAAAACCTCATCGCGTCCCTGGACCGCCTGGGCATAGAGATAGACGAAGGTCCCGGCATCGGCGGGGATTTTGGCCCCTACGTGCAGAGCGAACGCTTGGAACTCTATCACAGGGAGGCGCAGAGGCTGCTGGATTCCGGCCACGCCTACCGCTGTTTCTGCACTCCGGAAACCCTTGCCCAAATGCGCGAAGAGCAGCAGCGCAAAGGCGAATTCGTGAAATACGACCGCCGCTGCCTGTCCCTTTCCGAAGAGGAGGTGAAGGCCCGCCTGGCCAATAATGAACCCCACGTCGTTCGCCTGAAAATGCCTGACAACCGGGTTTTCAGCTTCAACGACATCATCCGGGGGGACGTGGAAATGGATGCCGCCCAGTCCGACGACCAGGTTCTAGTCAAATCCGACGGCTTCCCCACCTACCATCTGGCAGCGGTGGTGGACGACCATTACATGCAAATTTCCCACGTCATCCGCGGCGAGGAATGGCTCTCAAGCACGCCCAAGCACATCTGGCTTTACGAATGCCTGGGCTGGAAAGCCCCGCGCTGGGTGCATCTGCCCCTCATCCTCAATCCCGACCGCAGCAAGCTTTCCAAGCGCATGAACGACGTTTCGGTGGAGAGCTACCTGCAGAAAGGCTATCTGAAAGAGGCCCTGATCAATTTCGTGGCCCTGCTGGGCTGGCACGGAGCTGATGACCGGGAAACCTACAGCCTGAAAGAGCTTTGCGAGGAATTCACCCTCGAACGGGTGAGCAAATCCGGGGCCGTTTTCGACCTCACCAAACTGGACTGGATGAACGGCTGGTATTTGCGCAACCTGCCTCTGGAGGAAGTGGTGGAGAGTTCCCTGCCCTGGTTCGAAGAGGAAAAGCTGCCCCTTCCGGACAGCCTCACCCTTTCCAGAATCGTTGCTGCCGCGCGGGAACGCTGCACCCTGCTGCCGGAAATCGCCCAATACGCTAAAATGTTCCTTTGCCCGGCAGAACTGGGTCCTGATGACGGGGCCTTTCTCCAATCTGAAGATTCCCGCAGGGTGCTGCGCTGGTTCCAAAGCCAGCTTCCACCTGATGGCGAAATTGACGCCGCCAGCCTCGATGCCATCGTGAAG